>JANNVM010000533.1:0-2312 GCA_031414455.1 Verrucomicrobiota bacterium | reverse complement strand
CTGCACCGGTGCCGCCCCTGCCGGGGCTCCCGCAATCTTTGGCTGCGGGTCCGGTGGCTTACGCCACCGGCTAATCTATTCCAGCCCTCCGGGCTTCGGATCCTTTGATTGCTTAAGTTAGCGCCTATGGGGCAACGCCCCTGCCGCTGCCGGGTCTTGTAAAGAGAACGGCAATCAAACGCATCCGGCTGCCGGGCCAGGCGGGCTCCCGGCGCGGATCAAGCCGGAGACGAAAAGCTCCCTCATTGCGGGATTGCCCGGCGGCCGCCATTCCACTTACCATTCGGGCATGTCCAGATCCTTGCCAAAACCTCTCCGCATTCTCCTTTCTCTCGTCACTGTCACCGGCCTTGCGGCGAACAGCGCCACAGCCCTCGACGATCAGCCCGGGAATCCCGGCCCGGAAGGCGACGGCGCATTCACCGTGGGCCCGGAATACAGCACCGACAAGGACCTCACCGACCTTGGCAATCCCAAAGGGAAATCGTTCGAGTTCACCATGAAGCTCGCCGACATCAAAATCTTCCGCGGCGACGACAAGACACTCGAACCGGAGAAGAAGCCGGTCCGCGCCGGGCGCAAAATTTCTGTCTATGTGCCCGCCGCCTACCGGGACGGCACCGCCGCGCCCTATCTGATCATTCACGATGGCCCCGGCCCGCTGCCGTCCGTCCGCAATGCGCTGGACAATCTCACAATTTCAAAGGACCCGCAGCGCACCCTGCCCGCCTTCATCGCCATCGCCGTGGAGAACGGCGGCAATGACGGCAAGAACAGCGAGCGCGGTCTGGAATACGACACCCTGTCCGACCGTCTCGCACGGTTCATCGCAGACGAAGTCGTGCCCGCGGTGCTGGCCAATGACGAAATCAAAGCCGCCTGTCCGAAGCTGGCCCTGACAAAAAACCCGTGGGGGCACGCCGCCATGGGATGCAGTTCCGGCGGTGCCGCGGCGCTGATCATGGGCTGGACCCGGCCCGACCTCTTCCGCCGCATCATCGCCTACTCCGGCACGTTCGTGGACCAGCAGGACGACGACGCTCCGGAAGAGGCAAAGTATCCGCTAGGCGCATGGGAATTCCACTCCAGCATGAAGCTCATCGAAAACAGTGAGAAAAAGCCCCTGCGCATCTTCACGCATGTTTCGGAAAACGATCTGCGGCCCAAAGACCCCGAGGAGACCCATCACAACTGGGTCATGGCCGGTCAGCGCACCTCCGCCGCCCTGACCGCCAAGGGCTACCCGCACCGCTTCGTCTTCAGCAAAGCCACCGGCCACTGCGACGGTAAAGTATTCAGCCAAACACTCGCCGATACCCTCGTCTGGCTCTGGCGCGGCTATCGCGGGGAGTAAGGCGTCACGTTTTTTCCTCACGGCTCCACCGTGATGGCGAAAAGGATCGGTTCTGTCCCGGTCTTCCGGGAGATGAAGTCGAGAGATTCTATCATCACGTCCGGGCGCTCATTTTCCCATGTCATCTCGAAGAGCCGCATGGCCTTCGACTCTGGCGCTTCTTCCCAGGCCACTCTGGTGTTCCCGGCCAGTGTCTTCTTTGGACCTTTTGGATCTAGCAAATCGAGATCGGAGCGCACGTGCGCCCCGTAGAGGATCGGGATGTCCGTCTGCTGACCGTCGGCATAGTGAACCCGGTAGATGCCGGTCTCAGTTCCGTCGGGCGATTTTTCTTTCCAGGCCGTATGCAGGAAATGGAGACGGCGGCCCTTTTGGGCAATGAGAAGGCCGGGCACCTCGCCGGGCAAATCTTTTACCGTTGGGTTGGCCGCGAGCCAAATCCCGCCCCGAATGTCGAATTCCGTTCCTCCCGCCAGCGTTTGCCGGCCCAGTGGCGGCATCAAGCCAGAGACGATGAAAACATTGTAGAACCGGGAGAGATCGATGAGCATTGCCGGTGCTCCGGGATCGCGCTCGGGGAGATTGTAGGTTTTCCGATAATCCACAGCGGCCTCGGCCAACCGGTTCAACTGCAGGTTCACATTCCTCCGATTCCTGTAAGCCAGACCAGGCAGAGTCAGGGCGTCTATCCACGGACCGGATAGTTCAATGGCCTTGGTGTAATCGCGCAGGGCCTCCTCCAGCCGGTCGGCCCTCTCCAGCCGCGATCCCCGTTCGTTGCAGAAGCTCGCGTCGGTCGAGTTCAGGCTGGCGGCCCGGTCCATCGCTTCGGCCGCTTCCGCTGCTTTTCCGAGATGATCAAGGAACTTCGCCCTCGCCCACCAGGCATCCGGTTCTTTCGGCGACAACTCCACGCCGTGGCGGCTTTGCCATTCCAATGAGGCCAGCAGATGCGGTT
>JANNVM010000532.1:0-15504 GCA_031414455.1 Verrucomicrobiota bacterium | reverse complement strand
CCGGTGCGGTAACAAAATGGTGGAGCACCCATGCGCCGCCGGCGAGCAGCGCGAGAATGATGGTGCCGAACAGGAGCGGCGCACCCCATTCCGATCCCGTGCCGTGCCCCAGCCGGAAGCGGCGTGCGAGCCGGATACGCTCCTCCTCCGTTAGTGCAGGCGACTGGTGTTCACCGATTTCCGGAGGCAGTTCCGACTGCACGCGCCATGGACGCCAGCCGGCGCGGCCGGTGCGGATTTCCGTGAAGATGGTTTCCGCCTGCGCGGCACCCGCCGGCTCGCGGCCAGGCGCGGGATCGGCCAGCCAGTCAATCCATTCGGCCACCAGTGGTGCGATGTCAGGGCGGCTCGTGGTCATTTTGACATCCGGGTCGCCGCCGAGCACGCCGCGGAAAACGCGGCCAAGATCCTTGAGATCCGCCGCGGCCAGAGATTGCGGCAACTGGGGGGCTTTGTTGAGTCCTGCCAGGCCCTCTCCCCACTCCGGAGCCTCCGCGGCGGCACCGCATCCGGCAAGGACAACCTGGCCTGACGGGTCCACGAGCAGCGTCCGGGGACAAATGGCACCGTGCCACAGGCCGCATTGATGAAGCGCAATGAGGCCGGTGAGGCACTGCTGCACGATGGAGACAAAGACCCACACCGGCGCGGCGGAATTTGTCAGGTAGGCGGTCAGCGGCAGACGGTCAGCCGCGACAAACTCCTCCACTGACCAGCCGCCGCCGGGTTCGGTCTGCAGTCCGCGCAGCGCGGGCATCGCCGGCTGCCCAGCCAGCATCTCCACCGTGCCGGGCACCCACGCGGCAAGAGCGGGTGCCTGCAAGACACGACGGTGCCAAACTCCCGCAGGGACGGCCGGATTTACTGATCGCGATTCCTCTGGTATGGTCATGAAGAGAAACGGTGTGACCCTGCATCATGCACAGGATTCGCTGCTGCACGCGCATTTTTTTCAGATGGACCTCACAAATTTCAGACCCTCTGCACAAGACATTGAAACGCTTCCGCCGCGGCCCATTCCCTGTAAAGGCTTTCGCCCTCCACACCGCTGCGCCGCCAAACAAAATCGCGCTGGCTGACACATTCCACGGTCGTGAGGCCGGCGGCTTCGCCCCACTGGAGGAGGTCCGTGAAATTCACATCCACCGTGACATCACAGCGGCCCATGAGTGGATAGAGTTCCGCGGCGGTGAGCCGCTGGTGATGGAGATAACCGCGCAGGGTGCCGCCGGGGCGCCGGAAGTAAATATCCGCAGGGCGGCCGCCGTAGTCTATCGTGAGCATGGCGCCCAGTTTCCAGTGCGGCCGCCATGCGGTGAGCCATTCGCGCCATGAATGGAGCACCTCAATGCGCTGGCCTTCCTCCCGGGAAATGCCGCAGGCCGAGGAAGTGATACCGGGAGGGCACGGGCGCAGTTCCTCGACAATGCCCCCATTTTCCGCAAGGCTGAGCCAGACTTCCTGCCAGCGCCCTTCGTGACACTGCAGCAGCGTGGCGGGAAAGGCGTCAGCGAGTTCATTGGAAAAAATGAGCGCTTCGCCGCCGCATTCATCCAGCGCGGCCTCCATGCTTTCATGCCAGGTGAGGTGGCGGTGAAACGCGCGCAGTTTCTCCTGCTGTGCGGCGCGCAGCACGGGCGACCGTTCCACGAGATGACTGCGCAGATTGCGGCGCTCCAGCCAGCCCAGCCCGCGCCATACTTTGACATGCAGCGAGCCGTCGCCCGGTCCGATTTCAATGAACGGCAGTTTGCGCCCGGCCAGTTTCCATTGTTCCCGGATCCACCTGCGGATCGCCGCATCGAAAAATCCATCCAGCGTCGCACTGGTGGAAAAGTCGCCCGTTCGCCCCACGGTGCGAATGTGCTTCGTGTAGTAGCCGTTGTCAGGGTCGTAGAGAGCGGCCTGCATCCAGTCACGCCACGGCACCGCCCCGCCCCGCGAGGCGAGGAACGTGCGGAGGGGTGAGGGCAGAGCGGGCATGAGGCCTGAATGGAATGCCGGCAGCGAAGATGCCCAGGGGAAAACGCCCCGCGGGCTTGACGCCGGAATTTTCCGCGCCCTGTAAGTCGAGGGGGTGACGGAGCGTTTCCTCCGCTCCTCTTTTCCTCCCCTCCCGTGATCGAACGCAGCGTCCAGCTCTCATTGCCCCACCGTGTCTTTTTCACCGATGGAGTCTTTGATACCGGAAATGACACCCTGACCAGCGCGCTCGGGGACACCCTGGGAAGGGCCCGCAAAGTGCTCGCCGTCGTCGAGGAGGCTTTGGCCGCCGCACAGCCGGATTTGACTGCGGCCCTCACAGAATGGTTCCTCCGCGGCGGCGGTCCATGGCAGCTCGCCGCCGCGCCGCTTATCATGCCGGGCGGCGAGCCCTGCAAAAACCACTGGCAGCGCGTGGAGCAGATTTGGTCGGCCATCAACGACGCCGGCATTGACCGGCACAGTGCCGTCATCGCCATCGGCGGCGGCGCACTGCTCGACCTCGCGGGATTCGCCTCCGCCACGGCCCACCGCGGCGTGCGCCACGTCCGCCTGCCCACCACCACGCTCAGTCAGGGCGACGGCGGCGTCGGCGTGAAGAATGGCGTGAATTTCTTTAACAAAAAGAACTGGGTAGGGACGTTTGCGGTGCCGCACGCCGTGGTGAATGATCACCGGTTCCTCACCACACTTCCGGACGACGACAAACGGGACGGCCTCATTGAGGCTATCAAAGTCGCGCTCATCCGCGACGCCGCCTTCTACGCCGAACTCGAGCAAAACGCCGCGGCGCTCGGCGCGCTCGACGACACCTTTCTTCGCCGCATCATTCGCCGCAGCGCGGAGTTGCATGTCGAGCACATCTGCACCGGCGGGGATCCGTTTGAAATCGGTTCGGCCCGCCCGCTCGACTTCGGCCACTGGGTCGCTCACCGGCTCGAGCCGATGTCAGGCTTTGCCGTCAGCCACGGCAAGGCCGTCGCCACGGGCATGGCCGTGGACCTGCTCTATGCCAAACACAAAGGCCTGCTCAGTCCGTTCGATTGTGACTGCATCCTGACACTCATTGAGCAGGCCGGATTCCATCTCTGGCACGATGAACTCACCGCCGCCGGCCCTGACGGAAAACCCGGCATTCTCCGCGGTCTTGAAGATTTCCGGGAACACCTCGGCGGTGAACTGACCATCACCCTCGTCACCGCCCCCGGCCGTGCGGTGGAGGTCCACGAGATGGATGACCGGTGCGTCGTCGCGGCGATCGAAGAACTGCGCACACGCTGCCGCGGCGCGGTGACCTAGCCGCTATTTTTTCACCGGCTTGAAAAGAAGCACATGACCGAATTTCCCGGTCTCCAAATGAAGGACGCGGGCCGTAAAGCCAACTTGGGGCGTCGGTTGAGCGGGCACGGTCTCCTTGCCATTCTCCGTGACGGAGACTTTGCCGTCGCGGACAGTGATCTGCACGCGTCCGCCAGCGGGCCGGTCGGGCAGACCGAGCCCGGCGGCGAGACCGGCCAGCGGCACGGTGCCGGTAACGTCCACCATCGCGATGAAGTTGCCGGACGGCAGCGGCGCGGCGTCACGGGCCGTGAGATAGTCCGTCGTCATTTCCTCCGGGAGCAGCGGCGCGATGTGCTTCGGCGCAAGGTCAGGGTCCGGCGTCAATTCCTGGAGTCGCATGTTGCGGAATTCCACGGGGGCGCCTTCGCTTTCAAAGCTGATGTAGCCTTTTCGCGGCGAAGCGCGGTAGAGCGCGGACGCGAGATGACCGTTCACTTCATTCTGGATGACGCCGTCCATGGAGGTAATGCGGATGCGGTTCCATTCCCCGGTTTTGCTGCCGTGAAAGGCGACCGGCATGGAGCGGTGGCCGCAGGCGTGGGACACCGCAAAGCGCGGATCAGGGATGCCCTGGGAAGTGCTGCCGGGCATGGTGAAGGTGTCGCCGTGGCTGGTGTACCACGAGCCGTTGCCGAGATTGCACACCTGAATCTCATGACCGTCGTTTGGATAGGGTCCTCCGGGGTTGGGAAACGGGCTGTGCGCGATGATGAGCCCGGAGTTGCCGCTGGTTTCCGCGCCGCCGTTGGCGCTGGGAGCTTCCGTGAGATGGCGAAATTCATACTCGAGGATGAAGTTCTCGTACGGCTTCAGAGAACGGATGAGTCCCGTGGGTCCGCGCCCGATGTGGAGCACGATTTCACCGGCCTTGTCAGGATTCGGTGCCGTCGTGAGCAGGGGCGATGTGATGGCCATGCTCATACCCGTCCAGTGATCCGCCAGCGGCCCGGCGAGAAGCGATTCCCATTTCCCCTCCGGCGGCTTCGCCGGCGGGAACTTTCCATCCACCGGCTCGTCCGCATGGAGAGTCACCGTGAAACAAATCGCCAGCGCAGCGGCCGGCCATGAAGAGCGGAGGAGAAATGAAGTCATGCGGAACGGGATAGCCTGATCCCCCGCCGCCTGCCACTGCCTGTGCAGATACTATTCGGCGTGGGCCGGCATCATCCGGGACAAACCCCTTGCCTCGCCCCGGGCGGTGTGAGACTAAAAGCGAACATGGTCACCAAACTCCTCCATACACGCTACCGCGTGCAGGACCTCGACCGGACCATCGCCTTCTATAAAGAAGTTCTCGGCCTGGAAGAAGTCCGCCGCCATGAGTCCCCGCGCGGCTCGGTCCTCGTTTTTCTAAAAGCGCCGCAAAGCGAGGAACTCATCGAAATCTGCCGCTATGACGCCAGCGGCCCCGTCGTCGTCGGGCCGGACCTCACGCACCTCGCCTTCGAAGTGCCGGACCTCAACGTCTTCGCGGCGCACGCCGCGGCAAAGGGGTATCCGCTTTCCGACGGACCCACCACCGCCAGCACCGGCACCACGTTCGCCTTCATTGACGCGCCGGAAGGCTACGAGATCGAACTCATCCAGCGCCGCAAGGACTGACCCTGACACATGGACTTTGACTGGATAGATGCCCCCTTCGATCTGAAGAAGATCTCGCCGCGTGAAATCGAGGAGACTTTCGAAGATCCGTTTTCGCTGCGCCTGCTTCCGGAAAGCGATGCCAGCGGCGGCGAGTCGCGCTTCTTTTCGCTCGGCAAAACCGTGGGCAATCAGCCGGTCTTCAGTGTCTTCTGGACGGACGGCAAAAAATACCGCGTCATCTTCGCAAGGACGATGACGGCCGACGAGCTGAACTTCTACGAGCGCCGCAACACCGAGTTTCTCTAACCATGAACAAGATCACCGAGTGGAGCGCCATCCCGCAGTTTGAGTCCGAGCAGGACGAAGTTGCCTTCTGGACGGAGCATCAGATTGACGCGCGTCTCATGAACACCGCGCTGCACCGCCCGGATGTGCGCGAGAGCACTACCATCACTCTGCGTTTCGACCCGCGCATGCTGGCCCGCATCAAACGCCTCGCCCGCAGCCGGTATCTCAACTACCAGAGCATGATCAAGCAGTGGCTCAGCGAGCGTCTCGAAAACGAAATTCAGGGCGGCGGCGGAACGCGGTAGAGCGAATGCCAAAAGTAATTTCCGGAATCGAACCGCGGAGCGGTTCTCCATAAATAGCCGCGGGCGTTGGCACAGGGACAGTGATCGTCACGCGACACTAGCCGCGTCAGCGGCGACACGATGCCGCATGGCCAACGCCCGTGTAAGGTAACTTCTTCCTTCGCCTCTCCGATTGCCGGAGGTCTGAAAACCTGTCCTCTGCAGGTTCACACAATTTCGCCCGTGCGTTTCACTCTCACCTTTTTCGTCCTCGCATTCTGGCTTGCCGCCTGCCGGCGTGCGGAGACTCCGAAGGCTCCAGCGCCGGCAGCGGCTCCTGCTGTGATGAAACTGGGTCCGGGCGTGGACTTCGTCACACTAACATGGCACGATCGAAAATGGCAGGCGGTTAAAGCCGATTCGGCAGTCTGTCCCGTCCGGTTGCGTCTCGCAGGCACTGATGCGCGCCCAACGCGGGATTTTCTCCGGATCATTGACGAAGAAAAGGCGGCCGGCTACAAGACGGTGTGGATGATGAATGCCGGCATGTTCCGCGACGACGGAATGCCCGTGGGCCTGTGCATCGTTGGCGGCAAAGAGATCACCGCACTCCGTACCGGGGAAGGGACGGGTAATTTCTATCTGAAGCCTAACGGTGTCTTCGCACTGACTGATTCCGGGCCCATTGTCCGTGAGACTGGAGAATGGCAGGCGGCACCTCCCTCCGGCGTGAGGTATGCCACGCAATCCGGTCCCTTGCTGGTTCAGCGGGGCACGATTCATCCGGCCTTTCGTGAATCCTCCCCAAACCGCAACATCCGCAACGGAGTCGGAGTCCGACCGGATGGCCGTGTGGTTTTTGCGATCTCCGCCGAACCCGTTACCTTCCACGAAATGGCCACTCTGTTCCGCGACGCACTCGATTGCCCGGATGCCCTCTACCTCGACGGAGCCATCAGCGCGATGCATGCCCCCTCGGCAGGCATCACATCCGCCGCGGAAGGTCTCGGGCCTGTTCTCGGTGTCTGGACCGCCGGGTAGTGCAGTTGGATCAATCCTCCACCCCAATCTTCATCTCGTCGCTGTTCGCCCTGAGTTCAGGAGCATACATCCCGTTTCCTTTTGCCGGGAGGGCGCTGAATTTGCCGGGAATCTCCGCCCGCAGGCGGTACGACAGATTGTGTTTCCCCAGCGGCAGGGCGCGGACGAAGAAGGCGACGCGGTTGTCGCGGAATTCGCGGTAGGCGCCGAGGCCTTCCCTGGTGTAGCCACTGCGGACGTCGTCGGGTTCGAAGCCTGCGGGTTTCATGTCTTCGAAGAGCAGATACTCGTAGTCGTTTTTGCTTTCGAGGGTGAGTTCGACTTCGACGAGTTCGCCGCTCTTGAGCACTTCGCCGTCTTTGATAGGGAGACGGTCGTACTTAAGGACTTTTTGATCGAGGGCCTGGCCTCTCGCGCCGGAGACGAGCACGGCGGCGTCTTTGCGCTCGACGAGTTTGAAGTAGGCGCGGTTCACTTTCACTTCGAGGCCGGCTTTGGTGATGCGGTCTTCGAGGGTGAAGTTGGTGGAATAGACGTTGGCATACACTGGACCGCTGCCGGTGCGGCGGATGGTGATTTCGTGTTTCCCGGCGGTGACGGCCTGGCCCTCCATGAGCAGGGTGCCGTCGAAGCTGAAGAGGTTGTCTTTGGTGATCTTGACCGACTTCTTTTCCTGGCCGTCCACCAAAATGGCGACGGTCATGTCGGGTGTGTTTTCACCGGTGGCTTTGATGTAGTCGGCCATGGCTTCGATGCAGTAGGCGGTGTCGCGGGTGCTGTTCCACCAGGTGCTGTTCTTGCGGTTGTTGAGCAGGAACTTCACGAGGCCTGACGCTTCGGGGCTCTTCGGTTTCACGCGGGCGAGGAGTTTCAGGTAGAAGGCGTGGGCTTCGATCTCGCTGCCATACCACGACCACCAGTAGCCGCCGTTCCGCAGGTCGAGGCGGGCGGTCTGGTTTTCGTCATCGGTGACGAGGAACTGCTCGATATTCTTCAGCAGCATGTCGCGCTTTTCGGTCTTCTTTTCGGTGTCGAGCGCGAGGCCGAAGACGCACTTCGCATAGACGGAGAGGTCGTTGCGGTCGCGATAGAGGAAGTCAGACATAGAGTCGTTCTTCAAGCCGGCGTCGGCGAGGATCATGCGGACGAGGGCGTCGGTGTTGTCGGCCTGCTTTTTGGAATCGTTGGGCGGTTTCTTGTCGTTCCATCTTTGAATGCGGCGGACTTCTCCGGCCTCGTAGCTCTTGAGCCATGCGACGCCGTTCTCCAACACGCCGGGAATGATGGCGAGGTCCGCGGCTTTCGCGACTTGCAGGCCGTGGACGACGACGGCGGTGGTGTGTGGATACGAGTACTCGCGGTCGCCGCTGAACCATCCCCAGCCGCCGTCGCGGTTCTGCATACTCGTGATGCGCTCAAGGCCCACCTTCACGATCATCTTGTGCTCGGCATCGTCGAAGACGGGATTCTTGTCCGACCAGCGGAGTTCCTTCCACTGCGCGGCGCGCTTCTGCGGGTCGCCGATTTCCTGGGCGTTGAGGTTGGTGCGTTTTTCCTTCACGGCGGCGAGGTCCACGCCCATATCAATGAGCACTTTGCGGGCGATGACGGCGGGCACGAAGCGGTTCATCGTTTGCTCGGTGCAGCCGTAGGGGTAGTCCACGAGATAGGGCAGGGCGTCCACCATCGCGGTGGCGAGGCTGGGGGAATAACGGACTTCCAGGCGCGACTGATCCGGGCGGCGTTCGTTGGGAACGGTGAAGGCGATCTTTGCTTCCTGGCCATCCGGGCGGATGGCGGCGCTCCAGCTTTCGGTCTTCAACATGCCGTGGACGTGGACCGGGTAGCTCATCTGCATGGCGTCGCTGTCGGCATCCGTGACGGCCTTCATGCGGACGATGGCGGTGCCTTCCTTCGCGGCCTTCACGCGCCAGTCCACGCGTTGTTCCTTTTTGCTTTCGAGGCTGATCGTCTTCGTGAGTTCCTGGCCGGGCATGGCTTCAAGGCAGGTGCCTTCGAGTTCCAGCGAGACCTTCACGTCCTTCTTCGCGTCGAGGTAGTTGTGAACATTGGCGCTGAGGGTGACTTCGTCCTTCTCCACAAAGAACCGCGGGGCCTGGAGGCGGATGATGAGATCCTTGCTAGTGATGATCTCGGCTTCGGCTTCGCCGACTTTCGTGCCGTGGCCCATGGCCCAGGCTTTGATCTTCCATGTCGTCAGGTTGTCGGGCAGCGGGACTTCGATTTCCGCGAGACCGTCGGAGTTTGTCTCCAATGCCTGAGTCCAATAGGCGCTGTCGGCGAAATCGGTGCGGATCATAACGGGCTGACCGGGGGCTGCGCCGCCTTCTGCGCCTTCAGGACCGGACCCGGGTTTGGCGGCGTCGGCTTTGCCTTTTTCCAAGCTGCGTGCACCGCCAATACCGGCCCAGGGCACAGCAGTCGCGGCCAGCGGCATCGGGGTACCGTCCATTTCTGCACCATTCCGTCGGGCATGTGCGAAGCGTAAATTTGCACCGCCGCCGAAGCCTGCGCCTCTGCCTGCGCCGTCCTTCATCCCGGCGCTCCGATGCGTCACCGTCAGCTCGTCCATATCCGCCGTCAGGTCGCCGAAAATCCCCAGCGCCTGCCACCCGATCGCATTGCCGGGGATGTTCAGCGACTGGAAGAACAGCCCCAGATTCGACTGGCTGCCCTCGTTGTGCTGCCGCCGCCATTTCCAGAAGTAGTCGGCGATCTTCGGGACGTTGGAGCCGCCGGAGATGTATTCGAGCGACTTGTCATAGACGGTGACGACGGTGCTGCCGACGAAGGCTTTGCCGTCGGTGTCGGTGAGTTTGATTTTGAGCTTCGCTTTGGCGCGCGGCTTGTATTTCTCCGCGTCGGCGAGGACTTCCATGTTGAGCACGCGTTTGGCGGGCGGCACGGCGATCTCACGCATAGCGGAATGGACCTTGCCATCGCTGACGGTGAACGCTTCGACGTAGAAATTCGGCATGTCGCCGAGCGCAACGGTGATCGTCTGCGTGTTGCTCTTGCCGGCGAGTTTCAAAACCTGCGGGCGCGGGGCGATGCCGGAGCTTGGTTTCACATAGAAGAAGACCGTGCTGTCCGCGCGCTCGGTATTGATGAGCAGCTTCACTTCCTCGCCGGGCGCGTATTCGGCCTTTTCCGGCACGAGTTCGATCTGCGCGAAGCGATAGTCCCGCCCGTCATTGGCACCGCCGCGGATGACGAAGAACACGCCGCCTTCCTGCTCGCGGCCTTTGGCGTCTTTGACTTTGGCGGACACGCGATACTGCCCGGCTTCGGTCGCGCTGAACTTCACTTTGGCCTGCCCATCGTCGTCAGTCGTGATGTCCTGGCCGGCGACTTCCTTTTCCTGCGGCTCGCCCTTTTCGTTGTAGCTGAGCTTCAGCAATGACGCGCGGCCGGTGCCCTTCACCCCTTTCTGATCGAGCGTCATTGCCCTCACGCCGGTTTCGATCGGTTGCCCGACTTCATAGTGTCCGCGGTCGGTCCATGTGGTGACCGAGAATGGCCGGCGCGCTACCAGCACCTGGCCGCCGCCGAGAATGGTGCGGCGGCTTTCGTCAGTGACTTCGACGCTGATTTCATAGCGGTGGTCCTCGTCGCCGTGGAGTTCTTTGGCCAATGAAGTGTCGATGACGATTTCCAGCTTTCCGTCCGGGCCGATGGCGCCTTCGCTTTCCATGACCAGTTCCGGCGGATCCTGCTGCTGCGGGTACCACCACCACCAGATGGGCGCGCGGCAGCCCCAGGTGCGGAAGCCGGGATACCAGTCGTAGTCATAACACCACCACCAGTAGCCAGGGCCATAGAACCAGTCCCACGTCCGCGTCGGATACCAGCGGGCCGTGTGAGCGCTGCGCTGCACTTTGTATTTCACATTCGCGTTCACCACTGGCGCGCCAAAGTAATAAGTCGCCGACATCTTCGCGGTGACCTTTTCGCCGAGCATCACGGGATCGGCGGGCGCGTCCACTTTCACTTCGAATTCCGGCTTCTTGTATTCCTCCACGCGGAAGGTGCCCTGCTGGGCGAAGCCCGGGCCGCCGGGGATGCGAATATCGAAACGATAAACCCCGAGTGTCGCGCCTTCCTCGAGTTTGAGAACATCGGTCAGGCCGCCCCATTTGTCGGTCGTGATTTCCTTGTCGAAGACCTTCTCGTTCTTCGGATTGAAAATGTGGACGATGAACTTCGTGGCTCCGAACTCGGACTTGTCCTCCGGCGAATCATACTTCGCGAGCCGCGCCCATGCTTTCCATTTCACTTCCTGACCCGGGCGATAGACGGGCCGGTCGGTGATGAGGTGAATCTTCCGCTGATTCCATTCCTGGTCCTGTTTGCCGCGGAACCAGAGGTTTTGGAATCCGAGGTGCGCGAAGCGTCCCCCGTCCGTGGTGGCGGTGATGAGCCACTGAAAATTATTGTTGTTGGCACCGAGCAGTTTCGCGTCCGCGAAGAACTGACCACTGGCATCGGTGAACTCGGCGAAGTTGCGCGTGATGATATTCGCCTGGCGTTTGCCGGTGCGCTTCCTGTTGTCTATGCCCTCCTGGTAATAGCCGAAGAACTCCATGTTCGCTTTCGCCACCGGCGCGCCGGTTTTGGCATCCACGACGAAGTACTGCTGCTCGTCCGTTCCGATTTTGGATACGATGGCCGTGTCCGTGATCCACACGATGCAGCCGACTTTGTTGCCGTCCCTGAGTGCGGCCTCGACGAAATAAGCGCCGGCCGTTTGCAGTGGCGTGGTGATGTCCATGCGGCGGTCCCAGTGGCCGGGGCGCGGCTGGAGATCGAGTTCCCATTTGGCGACTTCCTCGCCGAGATACTTCGCCCAGTTTTCCTCCGCGATCTGATAGCCGATGTTGGCAATGTTGGCGCGCTGCCAGTCGAGCGATTCGGGATTCGACTTCAGATAGGCTTTGGTGTCGGCTAGAAGTTCTTTGAATTTGATGCGGCGGGCCTTGAGTGAGGCGTGCGAAGCGTTGCGGAAAACGAAGCCGAGCTTCGCGCCGGTGCCCGGCACCTGGACCATGGAGCC
Source organism: Verrucomicrobiota bacterium (assembly GCA_031414455.1). Lineage (GTDB taxonomy): Bacteria > Verrucomicrobiota > Verrucomicrobiia > Verrucomicrobiales > V1-33 > V1-33. Next base: position 3,909 of record JANNVM010000532.1, on the reverse strand, counting down.
GTCGAAGCGGGCCCAGTTTTTCACCAGTTGATCGAGTTGAACCTGCCAACTGTTCTTCAAGTTCACATCGGCGTGCGGCCCGATGCGCTCGATCGCGTCTTTATAAATGGCGGCAGCGCGCTCGTACTGGCGGCGGTTGCGGAAAATGGAAGCGAAGGTCTCGACAATGTCGTCGGCGACGCTGAGTGCGGGATCGCTTTTGAACGAGCGCTCATAGAGGGCGATGAAGTTGAATTCGTCCGGGAGCGTGAAGCGTTTCACCCCGGTGGCGAGACGGGCCACGGTTTCGTTTTCCTTGAGCGTGTGCAGTGTGAGGATGCCGTCCTGCCGCGCATTGTCGTCGTCCTCCGGAGCCCGCCAGTACTGGGCCATCGTCTGCACATCGAACTGGGTAACGAGAAACTGCGCGAACATTTGGTCTGCCTGGAACGAGTAGAAGGGGCTCTGCTTCGCCACCTGAGCGAGCAGCCCGCGGAAACGTTCGCCGTCACTCTTCGCTTCGGCCCATGATTCCGGTGTCTTGTGATAGACCGGCTCGCCTTTTTCATCCACCGGCGCGCCGCGATCCGAGCCCATGCCATATCCTCCACGCCCCCAGCCCCGGCGGCTGTAGCCATATTGGTTTTCCTCGTAGTCGGGAAGCTTCGTGAGATCGGTGAGGGCCTGAAGTTCCCAGCCCTCCCGGCTGGAGAGGGAGTTTGCGAACTGTTGGAAGAACACCGCCTTCACCTCCGGCTTTTCGTCAGCAGCCTCGACTGACTTCATCGCCTGTTCGAAAAGCTGGAGACTGCGCACGCGGTCACGGTCTTCGCTGCTGACGCGCTTGCCTCCCGCATGCTGGCCGCGCTGGAACTCGCCGCTGATGATGGTGCCCCACGGCTGCGTCTGCTGGTACAGCACGGCGGCCTCGCGCAGGAGTTTCCAGTCCCGGGGGTGTGCCTTCACGGTGTCTTCCACGACGGCGTCCCAGAGTTCATTTTTGTTGAGTTGCTGCACGCATTGCACGGCCTTGCCGATGTCTTCAGCGAGCGGCTGGCCGGCGTGTTCCGGCAGGACGAGAATCTCGCGCCAGATTTTCAGCGCGTCGTTCCAGTTTCCTTCTTTCATCGCCTTGTCCGCCTGCCCGCGTCGTTCGGCGATCGTGGCGGCGGAAAGCGATGACGGGATCATGGCGGCGAGGATGAGCCAGAGAACGGAGAGGAGGGAAGAGGCATTCATACGCCCGAGCATAACGAGCGAACCGCACTTTGCCTGGGGGGACCTTGTAAAGATTATGTCAAGGCAGACGCCCCGCGTCACCCCGGCGAAGCGGCCCGTCCCCACTTACGGCAACACTGACAATGTGTAAGGAAACTCCTTGCCAAGGCCCTTCCTCCTGATTGGCTGGGTGGCATGTCCTTCCCGCCTCTTCACCGCGATGCTTTGCCGGCAGATGCAGCACAGAGGAGCGCTGACTTCATGCCGGAAACGGGGGACGCCGCGTGAACGACGTGACGCACTTCGTCAACGCGATCCGCCAGAGCCAGGCAGACGCGGGCGATGCCCTGATGTCTGTTGTGTATGCGGAATTGCTGCAGATCGCCGGTGCAAAAATGGCGCGCGAGCAGCCGGGTCATACGCTCCAGACATCTGCACTTGTACATGAAGCGTGGCTGCGGCTTGGAGAGCAGCGGTTTGAGAACCGTGCCCATTTCTTCGCCTCGGCGGGAGAGGCGATGCGCCGCATTCTGGTGGATCACGCGCGCCGCAAGGAGCGCGAAAAACGTGGTGGCGGCGCAGAACATGTGGCCCTCGACGGCATTGAAATCGCCGCTCCGTGCGTAGACGGCGAGGAATTGCTTGCGGTGCATGATGCACTCGACGGGCTCGCGGCGCACGAACCGCGCAAAGCCGAATTGGTAAAGCTGCGCTATTTCGTGGGGTTGTCCTTCGAGGACGCGGCGGAAGTGCTCGGCGTATCCCTTGCCACGGCAAAACGCGACTGGGCCTATGCCCGCGCATGGCTGCATCAGGCGATCAGTGCCGCTGACTGACTTATTTTCCGAATTTGCGCCCGGCATGAGACGATTCATCAGCGTTCAGCGCATGAGTAGATGACACCTCCGCTGCCATTCCCGGCCCAAGCCTGCATGAAATTCTCTGGTCCTGCCATTCTCCTTCTGTGCCACTGGTTCACAGCCGGCACCGCCCTGGCGGCTGGTGCGGTCGTGGCATGGAGTGGCCTCGTCCCACAACCGGTGCCGGCAGCGGCATTAGCCGATGTTATCGCGATTGCTGCGGGCGGGGCTCACACCGCAGCCTTGAAGTCCGATGGAGGTGTCATCGTGTGGGGACCAGCCGGCGACGGAATGGAGGTTCCCGCCGCGGCGCAGAAAGGGGCGACGGCGATCGCGGCGGGAACCATTCATACGATGGCCTTGAAGGACGATGGCGAGGTGCTGGTGTGGGGATCCTCGGCTGACGGCTTGACGACGGTTCCCGTTGAGGCCCAAACCGGGGTCGTAGCCATTGCAGCCGGAGGCGCCCATGTTTTAGCTCTGACAGCCGGCGGGAGTGTCGTGGGGTGGGGCGCCAACTCCAGCGGCCAGACGACGGTGCCGGACGCCGCGCAAAGCGGAGTGCAGGCAATCGCAGCAGGCAGGTTCCATTCCGTCGCGTTGAAGACGGGAGGGAGCGTCGTGGCGTGGGGAGCCAATTCCAACGGCCAGACGACGGTGCCCGTGGCGGCACAGAGTGGAGTGACCGCGGTATCCGCAGGCGTGTGGCATACCGTGGCGCTGAAAACCGACGGTAGCGTGGTAGCGTGGGGAGCCGATACTCACGGTCAAACGACGGTGCCCGCCGCCGCGCAGAGCGGGGTCACGGCCATCGCGGCGGGAGGCTATCACACCATGGCTTTGAAAAGTGACGGGAGTGTGGTGGCGTGGGGAGGATCTTTTGCAGACCAAACGACAATTCCCCTGGCGGCCCGGAGCGGAGTGACGGCCATTGCGGCGGGGGACACGGACGCAGTAGCGCTCGTCATCCCTTCGGCCCCTGCGATTTTGCGCCCGCCCGCGGGCGGGACGGTGGATGAGTGGAGGAGAGCAAGTCTTACAGTTTTGGCTAGCGGTTATCCTTTGACTTATCAGTGGCGAAAGGACGACATGGACCTCCCCGGGGAAACGCGGGTTGTTTTCAGCATTCCTTTCGCGCAATTCAGCGACGCGGGCGCTTATTCCGTGAGAGTGAGTAACCTGCTGGGGAGTGTCACAAGCAGTCCTTCCGCGGTGCTGAAGATGGCGGAGGCCGATCCCGGCGCAGTGGTGGTATTTGGATATGTTGAGTATGGCCAAATCGAAGTGCCCGTCGCCGCGTACCAAGTGCCTTTCGCCGCGTACCGTGACGTGACGGCGATTGCGGCGGGCTCGGATTTCACCGTGGCCTTGAAGACGAGCGGCGGCGTGGTGGCGTGGGGCGATTACATCCAAGACGAGTTTCCCGTGCCGGCTGCCGCATTAAGCGGGGTAACGTCCATCGCGGCCGGAGGCGAGCACATTGCAGTCCTTAAGCACGACGGTACGGTCGTGGAGTGGAGTATCAGCGACTCCTGCCGGGCGGCAGTGCCGGAGGACTTGAACGGTGTGTTCGCGGTAGCCGCGGGGGGGTGCCACACGGTGGCCTTGAGGACAGGAGGATCTGTGGTGGCCTGGGGCGACAATTCCCTTGGGCAAACGACGGTTCCCGTGGCCGCACAATCCGGTGTTGTTGCCATTGCGGCGGGATTCCGGCACACGCTGGCTTTAAAGAGCGACGGCCGCGTATTGGCATGGGGCAGCAACTTCTCTGGAGAGTCGGTGGTGCCGGTCGCGGCGCAGAGCGGGGTGATTGGCATTGCGGCGGGGTCGTCTTATTCCGCGGTTTTGAAAA
>JANNVM010000531.1:0-1851 GCA_031414455.1 Verrucomicrobiota bacterium | reverse complement strand
AACGGCGTGGCGCGCTTCGCGGAAAATCTCGCCCCGGATGATCCTGAGCGCGCCGCCGAATGGGCGGACACTTTACCTGACAGCTATTGGCAAAAGGAGGGCGTCGTGAAGACGGTGCTCGAAAAATGGCGCGCCAAAGATCCCGCCGCCGCTGAGGCCTGGGCGACCGGGAAGTAAGAGCGGCACCGCCGCCGTGGACTGCGGCAGCCTGCTGCGGCACGGCGCGCAGCTGTTTTCAACCAGGTGGGGTGAGGCTGCGCCCGAGCCCTAACTTCCGTGGGCGGAGGAGGCGCGGAGCTGGTGCGGACGACACCCAACGGCTCAGCGGCGAGAGCCTCGACGCAACGCCCCGTCCGCACAGAAAGCCCACCGTGGTTAATCTCTCCATGAAAGATTTCTCTGCCGGTCACACCGGCACCGCACCGCCCGGCGCTAAGGCGCCGGCCCGAACAAAGTCGGCTCGGGCGCAGCGTTGCCTTCGGCTGTCTCCCAGAGTCGGCTGCCCCACCAGGTTACAAACTCCGCGCCGCCGTCATCAGCCGCAGTTGCGGGCGTGGACCAAAGCGGCAGAGTCGTGTCCGCATCGTTATTACCCCGGCCTCCATTTCCCATGAACCTGACACTTCGCTCCGCTCTTCTCAGTCTTCTCCTTCCCGTATCCCTCATCGCCGCGCCGCCGATGGACGTGACCGTCGAGACCATCCGCGCCGCGGCGGACATGGGCGGCGATGGATTCCCTCCGGTGCTGCTGCGCATCGCGGCGGGAGCGGACCAAACACTGCGTCAGGCGGCGCTGGAGGCCCTGACATCCCGACCGGCATGGGCCGCGAAACTGCTGGATGCCCTCGAAGCGAAAGACGCGAAAGTGAAACCCGCGTCCGTGCCAGTCACCGTACGGCGTTATTTTGCCACCGCGGCACCGGAGGATTTGAAGAAGCGTGCGGCAGCGGTGCTCGGCAAATGGAACGAGTCCGGCGACAACGTGAAGAAACTCATCGCTGCCAAACGCAAGGCCTGCATGGAAGGCGAGCCGGACCTTGCGCAGGGCAAACTGATGTTCACCGCCACCTGCGCCGTGTGCCACAAATTTCACGGCGGCGGCATGGAAGTGGGACCGGAACTCATCGGCAGCGGCCGCAGCAGTCTCGATGCACTGCTCAATAACATCATTGATCCGAATCAGATCATCGGCCGCGGCTATGAAAATGTTATCATCAACACCAAAGACGGCCGCACCATCGCCGGGCGCATCATTGAGGACACGCCCAACCAGGTGACACTGCTCGGCACCGGCGGGCTGCGCGAAGTCGTGTCGCGCGACAAGATCGCGAAGCAGGAAATCACGGAGAACAGTCTCATGCCGATGAGCTTCGGCGAGCTGCCAGACGATGTTTTCCGCAATCTCATCTGGTACGTGCTCGCGCCGCCCGAGGAAGGGCCGCTAACAAAAGAAAAGCGGGACGCACTGTCGGTAGCAGTGACCGCTGAGGCCGCTCCTCCAAAACCCGGCGGCGACGGCGTGCCGCGCGGGGCAAAAGTGGACTGGGAATCGGTTTCGCTGTGGAACCCGGACTGGAAAGTGACCGCCCCCGAATTCGAAGGCACGCCGTCCAAGCTTTCCGATTACCTCGGACGCAAAAACGTGCTGATGCTCCATCCGTTCGAAGACGACCGGAAGAAGCCGGCCATGCTCACGCGCGAGCTGACCCTGCCCGCTGACAAGCCGGTGAAACTGAAATTCTCCGCCGCGAGTCACAACGACGGCGACTGGCAACTGCTTGTGAAAGTGAACGGCAAAGAAGTGAAACGCCAGACTGTCAGCTCCGACGGCGACGCGTGGAAGCATGTCGA
>JANNVM010000530.1:0-12659 GCA_031414455.1 Verrucomicrobiota bacterium | reverse complement strand
GCCGGTGCCGGTGTTGACGAGCGCCTCATAAATGCCGCGCGCGAGGAGGTCGGCCTTGCCGCTGCCGACCATGGTCGAGGTTTCAAACGCGGTGATCATTCCATAAACCGTTCCCAGCAGCCCCAGCAGCGGGGAGATCGTGACGATCACGCTCAGTCCGCGCAGACTGCGTTTCATCCTTTCGACCTCGCGGGCTCCGGCGTCCTCAATGCCTTTTTCGACGAAGGAATCGCCGCGAGCCATGTTCACGAGGCCGGCTTTGACAATGCTGGCGGCGGGCGTGTTGCTCTGCTCGCACCAGGCGATGGCTTCCTTAATATTGGTGGAACCGCGGGGCATTCTCTCTTTCAGGCCGGCGAGGAATCCATCCGGGATGATCCTCTTTTTCCGGAGACCTATGGAGCGTTCGATGGTGAAGCCGAGCGCGAGCAGCGAACACAGTCCCAGCGGATACATGACTACGCCGGCTTTCGAGATCAACGACCACAGAGTCTCCTGAGATTGCGGCGCGGTGCCCTTCCCCGCCGGCGGTGCGGCGTGAGAAGTGGCGGCGACAGAGGCAAAGACCGCAGCGAAAACGAGCAGGGCGGCGGAGCGGCCACGCAGGGAGGAAAAAAACATGGTGTCGGAGAGACGTTGGGGATGTTTAGAGCAGATACCACGGCAGCGCAGTGATATTTTCCGCCAGTGCCATCGGGCGCAGGCAGCGGCAGATGATGTAACCATGAGCGGCGCATCTTTCCCCGGCGAGGAAGGCGCGAAGATGCCGGGCGTCGGAGAGCGTTGGATTTTCCGTCCACTTCACTTCATACGGCGTGATGCGGCCTTCGTGTTCCGTGATGAAATCAATTTCGGCACCGTCTTTGGTGCGCATGTAATAAAGCTGGCCGCCGAGGTATTGCAGGCGCTTCCAGAGTTCGATGCCGACCCATTGCTCGAAGACTGGACCGGGATTGGCCTCCACCATTGCGGGCTGAATGGAGAAGCCCGCGGCGGCATGACGCAGCCCCACATCCATGAACATGAAGCGTGGTGTGGCGAGGAGTTGCTTGCGGCTGCTTTTGGTCCACGCAGGAATGGTGAAGCCGAGAAACATGTCCTCCAGCAACTGGTAGTGTGACTTCACCGTCGGCTGGGCGAGCCCGCTTTCATTTGAGATGGCGGTGTAGTTGAGGATCTGGCCGGATTCTGCAGCGGCGAGGCGCAAAAATCTCTGAAACAAGCCCCAGTCCCGCACCAAACTCTCCCGCCGGATCTCCTCCTCCAAATGCAGCACCGCGTAGGAACTGAGCAAGGCGGCACGATCCTCCGCCTCCGCGACAGCGATGCCCGGCAGTTCACCGTAGGCGAGCCGTGTGATCAAATCCGTGGCGGGAAAGCGCGGCAGGGCCGGGGCTTCGGTGAAATCAAAAGCCAGCGATGGCGTGTGCCGCGGGCCCGGCGGCTGCGGCGGCGCAGGCCGTTCTGCGAGAGTGAGCGGGAAGAGCCGGTGAATGAAACTCCGGCCTGGCAGCATGTTGGCATCGGTGCGGCGCAGTTTGCGCGCGGAACTGCCACAGAGGATGAAGCGCCAGCGCTGCTTGTCCTGATCATAGAGATGCTGCACCGCATCAAAGAGCCTGGGTGCCGTCTGCACTTCGTCAATGAAGACGGTGCTCGTGCCACGCGCCGGGAGCTGTTTGCAGTCCTGGATAAACTGCTCCGGCTTCATCAGGTAGCGGGAGCGTTCCGACGGATTGGACAGGTCAATGCGGAGGGCATCCTCCGGCAACAGGGAGCGGATGAGCGTGGACTTCCCCGTCTGCCGCGCCCCAAAGACAATGTGAACAAAGGGGCGCTGCAACTTGGCGGCGAGGGTGGTGGCATACCATCGGGCAAACATGGCTCAGGGAGCTTAACCCGCCAAATCCGCAAGTGCATCTTGGATTTCGCGTCTTTTTCTAAAGCATGGGTTTGGATTTCGCGCACTGACAGTCGCCAAACTGAGACCGGTGATCCAGGAAACGAAACGGAGGGCTCGAACCCACCTTCGGCACCTTCGCTGCCCGCATTCACGCAAGGCCTGCCACCGCCTCCCCTGGGAGACCGCCGCAGGCAACCGCGCCGCTCCATGCGCGCTCGCCTGCCGGTATTCCTACTTCACCTGTGCCGCCTGCTCCCCGCCGTGCCGCACGACAGGCAGACAGGTAACCTTGGAAAATGGCTCATGCGCCGGGACGTCCGCCTGCGACTCGCAGGCCGGGCAGGCGTTCACGACTTGTTGATCAGGGGAACCGAATTCATGAACGCAGAGACCCGGCGGACTCCGCACGTCTTGCAACGACGCGGACCCGCCTGTCTCTCATTCTCCGCGCCTCCCTGCGCTATGGCGTGCCATCAAGGGCCGGATCACGCACTTTGTAGAAACCGCGCCTGATCGCAGGGCCCACGCGCAGAGGATCGGTGTCCGTCCAGGAACCGGTGCCGAGAGCATTGGGCACCAGCGAGTCCCAGACTTCCTCCCACGTCGTGAGGTTCGTGGAGTAGTCCACGCTGTAGGTGGTTCCAGGGGTGCCGGTTATATTGATGGTTAATCCGGCAGCCTTATAGCTGACGCTGGTGATGGCAAGATCCGGGGATGGAGGGAGCGATTCCAGCGTGACGCCACTCAGAATCGGGTTCTTGTCAGGCGCGCCGGTGGTGTTCCCGTTAAGGACGATATTGAGCACTGTGTCGCGAGCCTTGAATTCAAAGGCCACGACCGCCGCTTGAGTAGCGGAGTTCCCTTGCAGATTGCCTGGAAAGAAGTCTTCGACGATTGTGCCGCCCTCGAGCATGACATCGAATCCGCGGGCGGTGCCGGTCTCTGCGAAGAGCAACTGCAACTTATAGCGCTTTCCGACTTCAAGTCCTGCCAGATTCACGCTTAGCACTCCTGGTGCCGGGGTCCAGCGGATAGACTGCATCACCTGCTCGACAACATCGTCGTTAGCGGTAGCTCCGTAGTCCGGCGCGTGCCAGTTCGGAATCTCGTTCACTGCCGAGTAGGTGATGCCCGGGGCATTGTCCGCCGTGAAGTTGGCGTCCCGCGCCTGGCCGCTGGCACCGGGGGTGCCGAAGTTGAAGGCGTAGAGAAAGGTTCCGTCCAGATCGAGCCCTTCGCCGGCATCACCTCCTGTGAACACGTCGGCCGTTACCACCGGGGTGCTGGTATTGACCAGGGGATTGGAGCCGGCGATCACCTCCACAAGGTCCCCGAAACCGTCGCTATCGGTGTCGGCGAGCAGAGGATCCGAATGAGTTGTGGTTACCTCCTCACCGTCAGTCAGGCCGTCGTTGTCTGAATCGGCAGCGAAGGGGTTGGTGCCCCGGGTAAATTCGGCCCCGTCGGTCAGTCCGTCATTGTCCGTATCGGAGTCATTTGGCAGGGTGCCGGCGGCAAATTCGGCGGCATTAGTGCGTCCGTCGCTGTCGCCATCTCCTGCGCCCGTCTGGGTGAGATTACCGAAGAACTGGAATTCCCAAACATCCGCCAGGCCGTCTCCATCTGTGTCAGGGAGCGTGAGTTCCTCAAGAGTCAGCGCGTTCAGGATAGGGTTCGGGTCGCTGAGCGCCGGAGTGGTGACGGTCGTCTTGTCGAGTCGGATGCTTACGGTGGTGCCGGTGGCGACGAATCCGCACAAAACGACCGCTCCGCGTGCCGGGGTGCCACTCGCGCCGCCCTGAATGGCGGGCGGCGAGAACTCGTCGGCCACGAGCTTGTTATCGACGTAGATATCGAATCCACGGTTGGCGCAGCACGCTTCGGCGAAGAGGAGTTGCAGCTTGTAGCTGCGTCCCTGCGTCAAACCGGTTAGGGAGATATTGAAGACATTTCCCTGATAGCGGATGGATTTCACCACCTCCGCAAGATTGGTGTCATCGGTCGTCAGCGTGCCGGGAAAGTTCATCGTCGTCCAGCCTTCGATTTCATTGACCGCATCCTGGTTGAGACCGGGTACGTCATAGTAAGGAACGAAGGTCGCGTCGCGCACCGGCCATGAACCGGCAACAAAGCCGGGGCAGAACCGGGCGGCGGCAATAAAACTGCCGTTGAGATCAAGGCCTTCGCCCGCATCCCCGCCGGAAAAGGAGAAGGCGGTGGAGCTGTAGAGAGGGTAGCTCGCCGCATTGTTGGGGTTCGTGGAGTAGGTGACTTCGCTGCTGTCTGTATAGCCGTCTCCATCAGTGTCGGTGACCCGCGGATTGGTCACCGAGGTGACCACTTCATACTGGTCGCTGAGGCCGTCGCCGTCCGTATCCGCATTCCTGGGGTTGGTGAGATGGGTGAGCACTTCCGGCCCGTCATTGAGCCCGTCGTTGTCGGTGTCCGCGTCCTTTGGATCGGTGCCGGCGCTGAATTCACCGACATTGTTCAGTCCGTCAGAATCGAAATCGCCCGTCGCCGGTTGGGACAGATTGCCGAAGTTGGCCACCTCCCAGAGGTCGTCCATGCCGTCCCCATCAGCATCTGCTCCGGCAACTTCTTCAACCGTCATGGCGTTAAGGATGGCATTCGGGTCGTTGAGCCCGGGCGTGGTGACTGTGGCCTTGTCGAGGCGGATGTTCAGCGTGCTGTCAGTGGCAATGAAACCATAGATCACGGCGGCACCACGGGCCGGGTTGCCGCTGGCACCACCTTGCACCGCTGGTGGCGAGAACTCATCTGCTACGAGGACATCTTCGACATAGACATCGAATCCGCGGTTGGGGCAGCAGGCTTCTGCGAAAAGGAGCTGGAGCTTGTAGGGGCGGCCCACCGAGAGACCGGAGAGGGCGATATTAAAAGTGCCTCCCTGGTAGCGGATGGATCGCATGACATCGGCAAGATTGGTATCGTCGGCGGTTAGCGGCCCGGCGAAGTTCATGTTGGTCCAGACGTCGATCTGATTGGCGCCGTTCTGGGTCAGTCCCGGCACGGAATGATAGGGAATGAAGTTGGCGCCACGAACCGGCCATGAGCCGGCAAGGGAAGTGAGCCCGAAACGTGCGGCGGCAATGAAAGTGCCGGTAAGGTCAAGCCCTTCGCCCTGGTCGCCGCCGCTGAAACTGCGAACCTGAGTCGAAAGCAGCGGGTAGGAGGCCGCGCTCAACGGATTGGTGCCATTCGCAATTTCCACGCCGTCGGTATAATCATCGCCGTCCGTATCAGCCAGCAAAGGATCCGTACCATGGGTGTTCACCTCCGCACCATCGGTCAAGCCATCTCCGTCGGTGTCCGCGAGGTAGGGACTGGTGCCGGCGGTGATTTCGCCACCGTCACTTAGTCCGTCACCGTCGCTATCGGCGAGTTTGGGGTTGGTGCCATGAGTGAAAATCTCCAGGGCATCGGCGAGGCCGTCGGCGTCGGTGTCGCTGACATTGGGATTGGTGGTGAGGACGAGTTCCGCCCCGTTATTGAGAGTGTCGCTGTCGGCGTCTCCCAGATAGGTCTGGGCGAGATTGCCAAAGCTGGCGGTTTCCCATGCATCGGGCAGGCCATCGCCGTCGGTGTCTCCCGGTCCCGCGACGACATGCTCGAGGGTCAGTCCCTGCCAGATCGGGTTGCGATCGGCCCCGTCATTGTTGCCGGCCAGATTTCCCATGACAATGTCGAGCGAGGTATCTGTCGCGGTCACCAGTTGCGTGAAGACCACGCCCGCGTTGTTTTCGTACGGCCTGAGCACGGTGGCGGGCGCGGAAATGCCCTGAGAAGTGAATTCATCGACGGAGATGGCGCCTTCCACTTCAATATCCCAGCGGCGGTTGCCGGAAGCGTTCTCGTAAATCAGCAACTGGAGTTTGTAGGTCTGGCCCGCGGTCACCGGCAGATGCGCTTCGAGCTGCTCGGCTGCTCCGGCATTCGCCCAGCGAATGTCCTCGTAGATCTGTTCCAGATTGTCATCGTCGGTGGTGACACCGAACTGAGGGCGCACCTGCCAAGGGGCGACGGTGTTCGGCAGCACAAAGGTTGCTCCCACCGGTGGAATGGTGTCGGGAGTGAACGTCACCCCATTGACCACAAGGGCAGGATCGTTCGGGCTGAAATTGACCGCATAGGTCATTTCACCTGACAGATCGAGGCCGGCGGGCCCCCGGATGATGCCGATGGCCCCGGCGTTGACCAAGGTGGCGGCACGGGCCGCGGAAGGTATAAGCAGCCACAGCGTGCATAACGCTGCCAATAGAATGGAGGGAGTTTTCATGGTGGTGTGATTTTCAAGAAGGAACGGCAAGCCTGATATCCGGCGCGCGGGTGGAGTGTGACGGCGGCGGTTTTAAGAAAGTTCTCACTCCGGCGGCAAGGTTTTAAAATCAATTTTTCCTGGTTCCCGGAAGGGCTTATGCATGGAAAATACATTGAGTTATAGATTGTACGAATAACTATCAGCGATTGTTGAGGCGGGCATGAAGCCCCCCCACTAACATCTTCTGCCGTCCTCAGTCCTGCACAACTCACCACCATAGAATTGCTGCGGGCCCGCATTGCGCAACTGCCTGATCGCCGGGATGCCCGGTCGTATCCCCTTGGCGCGGTGATCTACCGGGTGGCTTGAACATTTGGGCGTCAGCCGCATTGCCCTGACTGGCGGGCGGGAGAAGTGCCGGCGGAGGCCGTGTGGTGGCTGACCGTCTCAGGGGCGACAGACCACGGGAATCATTCGAGCCACACTAGTTAGGGTTTTGCCGCGAAGAAAGGTCTTCGGTGATCAAAGCCGGCACGGTGGTGATCCTGGTTCGGTACAGACCGGTGCGTTTGATTTCGAATTTCGGAATTCGTCGTGTAGCGAAACGGATGTCGTCGTGGGCGGCTCAAGGACGGTCTTTGAGAAGCTGGCGGGCGAGGGCGGCGGCTTCGGTTTCGGGATACTTCTGCACCACTTCCTGGTAGCGCGCGGTGGCGGCGGGCTTGTCTCCTTTGCTGTCGAGGCAGCGGCCCATTTCCAGCAAGGCTTTGGAGGACCACGCGGGGAACGGAAGGTTCACCTCGACGTTGCTGAACTCTTTAATGGCCTCGTCGAATTTGCCGGTGGCCAGCAGGCATTCGCCGGCCTGAAACTGGCTGCGGGCAAAGGTTTCATCGCGCGGACCGGTGGCGATCGCCTTGCGGTAGGAATCGAGCGCGACCGGGTAGTTCTTCTGGTTTTCGGCCGCCCATCCGAGACCGAAATGCGCCTTCGGGATGAGCGGGCTTTGCGGATACTGAGTGAGGAAGGCGGTATAGGATTTCTGCGCTTCCACCCAGTTGGAAGTCTGCGTGAGGCAATCGCCGAGGCGGAGCAGGGCCTGCTCTTTCAGTTCCGGCGGAGGCGTGCCGGCGGTTTCTGCGAGGGATCGCTCGTAGTGTTTGGCCGCGGCGTCGAATTCCTTCAACTTCAGGCGGGCTTCGCCGGCCTGATAGGCGGCGGTGGCGGGCGGCGGCGCGCCGGGAGTGGCGCCGGCGGCGAGGACACCCTCGAATGCCAGAGCGGCGGCGGCGGCATTGTCTTTCGCAAAGTAACTCCATGCGAGCCGGTAGTTCGCGCGGTTCTTGAGACCGGGGTCCGTTGTTTTGGCAATCAACGGGACGAGGCGCGCGATGACGGCATCGTGTTTGCCGGTGGCAAACTCCAGTTCGGCCAGTTCAAAGGCGGCCGGGCCGGCCAGTTCGCTGGCGGCAAATCCAGCCAGGAGGTCGGCGTAATATTTCGCGGCTTCATCGTCGCGCTTCAGTTCTTTGGCACTCCACGCCAATTCATAGAGGGCTCGTGCCGCCAGTGGGGAGGGCGGCTGCTTTTGGACGACTTTTTGCAGCGGGGCCAGCGCCTGCTCCCATTGCTTGCGGCGGGTGAAAGTGATGCCGAGATGGAACTGCGCCTGGTCCAGCCGCGCCTCGGCCGGATAGTCGCGAATGAACTGTTCCAGCGCGGCCTGGGCCGGCGTAAAGTTGTCCTTTTGCAGCAGAAGTGTCGCCTGCTGCAGCCGGGCATCGGCGGCCAGCGCGTGTTTGGGAAAACGATCCGCGACCACTCCAAAGTGCTGCGCGGCCTCCTCCGGTTTGGTTTCCGCGACTGCGACCCACCCGAGATAATATTCAGGCTGCGGCGCGGGCGGATTTTCCTTCGCGAGTTGCGCTGCCTCGGTCAGTGCCTGACGCGCCGGGCCATACTGTTTGGCTTCGAACTGCATGCGGCCCAATTCTGTCAGCGCGTGCGGCCGCTGTGTGCCGGCGGGATATTCCGCGGCCAGCTTTTGCAGCCGCGCCAGCGCGCCGGCGGCATCGGCTTTCTCTTTGCAGGCGAGCGCCGCGGTGAGCAGGGCGGTGTCGGCCAGCGTGTCTTTCGGCTGCTGAGCCACAAAGCGGTCGAGATGCGGTATCGCGACATCCCATTGCTTGAGCTGATACGCCGCAATGCCGGCCATGAAGGCGGCCTGCGCGAAAAACGGATCCGGCAGATTTTTGGCCACGACCGGCAATAGAAGCGGCAGGGCTTCTGCCCACTTTTGCTGCTGGAACGGAATTTGCCCGATGCGCAGCCTTGCCGCGTCCGCGCGCTCCGCCGCGGCATTCTCCGCGAGCCAGGTTTTGTAGGCCTGAAGGGCGGGGTCCAGCTGATTGAGCAGGAAGAGATTCTCCGCGCGGATGAAGGCAACCTCCGCCGCGCCTTCGCCTTTGGGATTCTCTCTGAGAAAAGCGTCCGCCTGCTCAAGACTCGCCTGCCACTTGCCCGCGCGCTGCAACACATAAGCCCGCAGCCGCATGGCATCCGCTGTCCTTGCGGGGCCGGGCTTCAGTTCCACCAGCCGCTGCCATGCCGCTGCGGCTTCTTCAAATTTGTTCTGACCGGACAGCGCATGGCCCAGTTCCAGTTGCAGGTCCGGCAGGACGGGATCGTTCGCGTAGCGTGCGAGCGCCGGAGCGAGCGCCGCTGCTGCCTCGACGAACTTCGACTGCTTCAATTGAATCTTCGCCAGCCACAACGCCGCCTCTGGCCCCGCGGGCGACTCCGGTGGAACCTGCCGCAGGAGAGCCTCGGCCCCCGGCAGATCGTTTTTCCCGAAGGCGATGCGACCGCGATACAGCGACGCATGAACATTCAGCGGATGGTCCTTCTGCACCTTTGCCAGTTCATCAAATGCCCGCGCCGCCTCATCGGGCCGGTTCTGCTGAAAGCGCACGAAGCCCAGCCGGAACCACGCGTCCGGCGCTGAGGTCCCGGGAAGTTTGGCGGCGGCATCGAAGTGACGCGCCGCGGTTTCCATGTCACCCAGTTCGCGCACGGCATCACCGAGCAGAAATGTCGCCTGTTGGAGGAACGGTGCATCCTTCTCGGTGAGGCATTTTTCCAGCAGCGCGGCCGCCTCTTTGAATTGCTTCGATTCAAAGTGCGCGACGGCCATCTGAAACTGTGCACGGCTCAGGACCGGCGCGGCGGGTGCCAGAGCGACGAGTTCCGCTCCGCGTGCGAGGACTTCCTTCCACTGCTGCTGCTGAAAATGTGCCTCTGCCAGACCGGCCAGCAACTTCTCGCGGTTGGACTTGTCCGTGACCGCAGCGAGGCCCGCGGTGAACACGCGCACGGCGTCGGCGGGCTTGTTCAGCATCAGGAAACATTGTCCGCTGAACAACTGCGCCTGCTCGCGTTCGGCCGGCTTACCCTCACCCGCCGCCTTTGTTAGGAGCGGCTCGGCTTCTGCGTATTTGCCCATGCCAAAATAGCTCAGGCCCAGTCCAAGTTGCACGTTCTTCGCCTTTTCGTGGTTCGGATACTTGTTGGCAAATTCCTGGTACTGGTCCGCGGCCAGCGTGTAGAGGTTGCGATTATACAGGGCATTGGCGTTGAAATAAAGATCCAGCGCCGGATCCGCCGCCGCCGGCTGCTGCGCCGGAAGAGAGAAGGGGCAAGCCACGGAAACCATCAGCGCGCACCCTCCGATCCAATTCACAAAACCCTGCTGCCGGTGATCCCGCCGCCGGGAACCTGTTGATGGTGGAGTAGGGGCTCTCATGCGGGGCGGTGGGCGTCGGGAGAACAAGGGATGGCGACGACAAAACCAAACCCTGACTTGTGAAGATGCACAGTCACCCGGCGAGTCAATCGTGCGCGCAGCGGGAGCTTCGTCCGCGCTCACGGACCAGGACTTACTCCTCTCCGCCGAAAGGATCGCGCTCTGAAGCGTGGCGGCGGTCAATGCCGCTGAGAGCGGATTCGCGGACCGGGCCGTCGGGCAGGGAATCGATCCACCGGCCGGCGGCTTCGGGATCGAACGCGGCCCAGTTGGCGGCGAGGGTGTGGGCGGTTTCCACCTGCAACGCGGCATCGGGCAGACGCTGGAGCCAAACGGAAGTCCATTCGGGCCGGGCGATGGCGATCTCGGCGATGACACCTCGCTTCTCCAGGTCTTCGACCGGCTTCCCGGCGGCGGCGCGCTGCGCAATGAACTCCGCGGCTCCCGTCGGATTCGCTTTGGCCCAGCCGCTGAGCACATCGCTGTCCACTTTTTCGGCGAGTTCCGGCAGTGCGGCAATAACCACCGAAGGATCGCGCGCGCCTGCGCCGTGGCCCCAGCGGAAGGCCATGAGTGCGGCGGAAGTCGCGGCTTCCTTGAGCGCGGGATTGGCCAGCCACTCGCGGCATTGCTCGATGCCGGCGGCGGAATCGTTGGCGAAGGCGTAAGTCAGGTAGCCGTCGAGCGCGCCGCGCTTCACCATGTCAGGATGTGTCAGGATCAATTCGCGGGCGCGCTCCGGATTGGTGGCCGCAAGAGACGCGAAGGCTTCGCGATGGGCGCTGCGGATTTCGAAATCGCGCAGCCGCCCCTGCGGGTCGTTGTTGTTCGCCGGTGGCAGGGAACTCAGAACCTGGAGCGCCCGCTCCGGATCGGAGAAAGCGATTTTTCCCGCAACCGCGCCGAGGATGGCGCGCACCAGCGGGCTGTCTGGAGGCTGGCTTTGGGCCCAGTGAAGCGCTCCGGTGGGATCGCGTTCCGTCCAGTTTCTCGAAATACTCTCAACCTCGCGTTCGCCCGCCTTCGACAATGCCTCGCGTGCGGCGGCGGAATCGCTTTGCAGCAGCAACGGCAGTAGAACGGAGGATCGCAAACCCGTCTCCAGCAAATTCTCCGCCCGGATATAGGCGAGAGCTTCCGCCGGTTTCGTGCCGGCCCACTCGTCGATGACCGACAGACGCGCCCCGCCTCCGGATGCGTTCTCCATCGCGACGCGCGGATCCTGCTGCGCCCAGCGGCGGAAGATGGCTTCCTCCACGTCATCGCCCCAGGGCGTATTGCTCTTGCCGCGCGGTGTCTGCCACACAGCGAACGCCTTCGCGGGATCCTTGTCGGCGAGAGCTGTCAGGAAGGCCACGCGCACATTCCGCGACAGCACCGGGTTGGCCTGACTCCATGCTTCGATAGCATTATCAACGTGGAGATCCAGCCAAACGCGGAAGAGGTCCGCGGCGAATCCTTCTGTGGCATATTCATGGCCGGGGCTGTGCTCGGCTTCCTGGAGAGCGCTCTCGGCGTCGATTTCCAGCCAGCGGCGCAGCGCGAAGTCGCGACCGGCCCCGAGGACGAAGGGATGGCGGCCGGCGAAGCGCTGATCCGCGCTGTAAAGAAAGGCGCGGCACTCCTCGATGGTATTGAGTTGCGTGAACTCCGGCGGCGTAACCGCACTAACCGCCGGGGGCAACGCGGCCGGTGCCGTGCCGGCCGGCGCGCGCGACGCAGCGGGTCCGGCGGAGGTTTTCGTTTTACCGACAAAGAACCACCCGGCGGCGAAGCCCGCTGCTGCTGTCGCAATGAGAAGCACAGATGTTGTCAGGCGGTTCATGGTTTTGCAGTGAAGCCGGCGTTTTTGGCAACGGCGTCGCGGAGGTTTGCCGGCACGTGCTGCTCAAGGAAAGACTGCGCGGCGGCGGGATTCAAAATGGAAAGCTGCTGGAGCAGGAGACCGGCGGTTTTAACAGGCGTGGGTCGTTCGTTTACTTCGCCGGGTCCGACGGTGCCGTAGTCGGCGACGGCGTGAAAGTTTGCCTCCTGGTTCCAGCCGGCTTCCTCCACAAGCTGGAGCGCGGCCAGCGGGTCGGGCCCGCCGGATGATGCGGCGATTTCCAGGAGCGCGGCCTGTTTCACTGGACCTGTCAGGCTCTGGCGTGCCCACGCCGTGGCGGCGTCGCCGTCGCGGGCACCCCAGGTTTTGGCGAGAGCGACGGACGAAAGTGCTTTGGAACGGCTCGACGGCATTTGTGCGAGCAACCCGGCGGCTTTGACAGGATCGTGCTGGGCAATGTGCCGCATGGTGTGGGGCACAGGATCAAGGCCAACGTTCCCGGCTTTGCGGGCCAGGGCGAGGGCCGCGGCGGGGTTGGTGGTCACCAGCGCCGCGGCCTGGGCGCGCTGCAGCGGCTGTCTCATGCCGTCATAAACCGCGCGCGGCAGCAGACCGGCGATGAGTTCCGGATCGGACGCCGCGACATCGGCGGCGATGCCGAGGAGGTTGAATTGCGCGTCGGGCATTTGCAGCGCGAAGTTAGCGGCGGCCTGCGGATCGCGCTTTGCCATGCCGGCGATGAGTTCGCGCATGGTGCGCTGGGAGATTCGCTTGGCGACTGGCTAGGTCCAGCACTGGGGCTAGAGCTAGGGTCTGCGCTGGGGGTTGTGCTTGGCGTGCTGCTTGG
>JANNVM010000529.1:0-1838 GCA_031414455.1 Verrucomicrobiota bacterium | reverse complement strand
GGACCTCCATCATGTGGGCGATGTTTTCCTCGGCGAGCAGGTGCTCCATTTGCTCCGCGCTGTCGTGAACATGGTCCTGAGCATAGCCGGCGCGCCGGGTGAGGTAGAGTTCCCAAAGCCGGTGATTGCGCACCATGCGGGCCGCTTCCCGGAATCCGGCAGGCGTGAGCGTGAACGACTGCGCGCTGCCCGTGCCGAGGTCGTGACGGATCAGGCTGCGGAGGTCGCGCGGGGTGCAGCCGGCTTCTCCAGCGCGGAGTTCAGGAGGGGTAAAGTCGCGCGTTTCGAGCAGGCGGTAGATGGCCTTGAGGGTGTCTTCACGGTGAATGCGGCGCCCGTGCTGCAGCCAGCGCCATGTCCGGCGAGCGAGACCGCCGGGGCTGAAGAGAAATGCGATGGCGAACATGAACCCGGCGCACAGCACGAGAATGGAGCCGCCGCCTTTGGGTGTGACCACGAAGGCTGTGAAGTTTCCGAGGAGCGCCGCCGCCATGCCCAGGAGCGCGGAAAGCCAGAGAATGTGGCGCAGACGTGTGCTGAACAGCCACGCGGTGGACGCGGGAATCACCAGCAACCCTGCGACGAGGATGACGCCCACGGCTTCCATGCTGACGACGATGGCTAGTGTTGTCAGGAACATCTGGAGGTAATGCAGCAGGCGAACCGGCGAGCCGATGGAGCGGCCAAAGGTTTCATCGAATGCGAGCACAAGGAAGCCGCGATAGCCAATGAGCAGGGTGACGAGCGTGACGCCGGCAGTGACGGAAAGCATCACGACATCGCCGCCGCTGATGGCGGCAGTCTGGCCGTAAAGGAACCGGTCCAGCCCGGCCTTGTTGCCGTCGGGCAGCATCTTGATGACGGCGATGCCGGCGGCGAAGAAAACCGTGAGGACCACACTGAGCGCAGCATCGGGTTTGAGTCGCGTGGTGTGGGTGATCCAGCTTACGATGAGGCTGCTGAGCACACCGGTGGCAACGGCCCCCGTGACGAGCGCGACGGGGTTCTTCGTCATCGTCCAAAGAAATCCCGCAGCAATGCCAGGCAGCACAGCGTGCGAGAGCGTATCCGCGAGCATCGCCATGCGTCGCGCGACTAGCAGTGTGCCGAGCAGCCCGCAATTGAGGCCGAGGAGCATGGTGCCGAGCACGGCGTCGCGGAGGAACGGATCACGGAAGCTCAAGAAGCGACGAATGTCGATCATGAAATCGCTTTGCCAGGAGACACCCAAGGCCTTCCCTGTCATGACCATGAGGGCGACTCCGCTGGCGACCACGACGGGGAAAAATGGGAACCACCAGGCATGAGCATCCAGCCGCGACATCCAGTGCCGCGGGCGCTTACCGTCGCCGGTGATTTTAGTTTCTTCATTCTGCATTCTTCATTCCCTTAAAGGCCATTTCACTGAGCACCGTGAGCCGCCCACCGTAAGTCTTTTGCAGCAGTTCCGGCGTAAATACTTCCTCCGTCGTGCCGGCCGCGATCAGGCGCATGTTCAGGAGCAGGAGGCGGTCGAAATAGTTGGGCGCGGTGGCGAGGTCGTGATGTACAGCGACGATGGTGCCGCCGCGGGCTTTGATGTCCTGGAGCAGGGTGACGATGGCACTTTCCGTGGCGGCATCCACACCAGTGAAGGGTTCATCCATAAGATAAAGGTCCGCTTCCTGCGCCAGCGCTCTGGCCAGAAAGACGCGCTGCTGCTGGCCGCCCGACAATTGGGAAATCTGGCGCGCGGCGTAGTCGCTCATCTGGACTTTCTCCAGCGCCTCCGCGGCGATGGCACGGTCCTTTGCTTTGGGACGGCGGAGCAGGCCGAGCCTTCCGTAGCGGCCCATGAG
>JANNVM010000528.1:0-1931 GCA_031414455.1 Verrucomicrobiota bacterium | reverse complement strand
GCGAGGGCGAGCGTGGTGAGATCATCTGCATAAGCTGCGAACGCCTCGCCGCCCGCAGCGGCCAGGCCCACGCACAGTGCGCGACAGTGCGGCACGGCGCTGCTCATTACGGCGGCGCGCATCCACGGATCGGCGTGATCGCGGATGGCTGCGCGCACGAGCGCCGGTCCTGCGTGCTCCCGGTCCTTGCCTTCAGCAAAATCACCTGCGGAGAGCACGAACTGAAACCGCACCCTGAGAGATTCATCCGCCGCAGCCCGCATCACCGCCTCCAGCATCTCCTCATGGAGATTGTCCTTGTAGCTGAAAGCAGCCGTCACTCGAACGGCCGCCGCACGAACGGATGGAGCCGGGTCGAGGAGGAGCCTTCTCAATGTCTCAGGGTGGTAGCTTCGCAGGCTCTCCCAGTACCCCAGTAAATGAAGTTTCACGGCAGGCGAGGGCACCTTTTCAGCCTCCATCAGGGCCTCGTCCGCCCCATCTGATTCGTCCCTGGTCAGAAGCTTGCCCGGATGATCCATCTCCCACCGCAGTGCCATGTGCGCCTTGTCACGCTGCCATTCGTTTGGTGAGTCGAGCGCCTTCACAAGTTCCGCTGGCTTCAGCTTATCGAGTGGCTGCACTTTGCGAGGCGGCTTGTCAGCGCGGAAGACGCGGTAGATGCGGCCTTTGTCGTCGCCGAGGCGGTAGAAGGGCAGCGTCTCCGCTTTCCCGTTTTCCGGAAGCCATGCGGGGTGCTCGATCATGTAGCGGTACATGTCCACGACCCACAGTGCGCCGTCGGGGCCGGTGCGGGTCATAACGGGGCGGCACCACCGGTCAGAACTGGCGAAGAAGTCGTGCTTTTCCTCGCCGGGGGCGCGCTTTGCTTTCCAGGTGACGCCGTCCTCCACGAGGATGTTGTGCTGCACAAGATTGTGGAACGGTTCGCAGGTGAAGGCATCGAGTTCGTTGTCGCGGCGCGGGAAGAGAAGTTCGTCGCGGTAGATCATGCCGCTGCATGCGGAGGTGAAATGGTTGGCGTTCTCGAATGAATGGAAGCGTTTCTCCGGCGGGCTGAGCGGATAAACGGGCGCATTGAGCGGCGTGACGATGAGATGCGTGGGATCGGGGGCGGGGACGTGGGGATTGCGTTTCAGATAGTGATCCGGCAAAACGTAATGCCACAGCGCGCGGCTGTTCTGCGTGCCGAACCAGTGGCCGGCATCGTCGCGATTCCGCCCAAACTGCGACGGGCCGCTCTCGGGCCGGATCGCCGGGATGCGCGGGTCGTAGCTGTGATTGAAATCAAAAGAGAAATCCCTGCTGCCGATTTTGAAATCTTTACCAGTCTGGTGGCAGTGGAGCACGGTATCCGCAGCATGCCCGCCGTGGTGCCCGCCCGCTGCACAGTAGATACGACCATCCAGCCCCCAGCGGAGGCCGTTGGCGCGGAGTTGCTGATTGCCCTCCATGAGGCCACTGATGAGCTTCTCCGTGCTGTCCGCCTTGCCGTCGCCGTTGGTGTCTTTGAGAAAGAGCACATCCGGCGCGGCGGTCACGATGACGCCATCGCGCCACGTCAGCAGACCCGTGGGAAAATTCAGCCCGTCCGCGAAGAGCGTGCTCTTCTCATAGCGCCCGTCGCCGTCTGTATCTTCGAGCACCCTGACACGTCCGCCGGGCTTGCCGTTATTGTCCATGCCGCTCGGATAGTCCGCCATTTCCACGACCCACAGCCGGCCCGCGAGGTCCCAGTCAATGGCGACGGGATCAATCACGTTAGGCTCACACACCACCAGCTCCACTTTGAATCCGTCAGGCACATGGATGGACTTGAGTCCGTCTTCCGGCGACAGCGGCGGGAATTCGACGGCCGTGGAGTGGGCATCCTGCCCACCTGTTGGACTGGTGGGCTGGAAGCCCACTCCACGCGGTGCGGGCAGCGCGGC
>JANNVM010000527.1:0-7316 GCA_031414455.1 Verrucomicrobiota bacterium | reverse complement strand
GGCATTGAGATTGCCCAGCGTGTAGGTGGCGAAGTAACCGAAGCCGGCAAAACTCCAGTGAATGTCCTGGAGGCAGCCGCGGGAGTTGTCGGGGACGGTGAGACCGAGGAGTTCGCGGAATTTCTCATTCCATGCCGCCGGGATGTCGGCGACGGCGAGGTCGCCATTCACGATGCGGCGCTCGATTTCAAAACGGAGGATGATATGGAGGTCGTAGGTGACTTCATCGGCTTCGACCCGGATAAAGCTCGGCGAAACCCGGCGGGCGGCGGCCGCTACCTGGGCGGGTGTGAATTTTCCGAGATTGGGGAAATGATGGCAGGCGCGCGGCAGCCAGTGATTCCAGAACAGTTCGCTGCCGCCGATATGATTTTCCCAGAGCCGGCTCTGGCTTTCGTGAATGCCAAGAGAGCAGGCCTCGCCGGCAGGCAGCCCCCAATGTTCCTTATTAAGCCCCTGATCATAGAGTCCGTGGCCGGTCTCGTGGAGAACGCCATAGAGTGAGGAGAGGAAGTCCGCCGTATCGTAGCGGGTGGTGAGCCGGGTATCATTCGGCCCGAGTTCCGTGCAGAAAGGGTGGTTGGTGGTATCAATGCGACCGGCATCGAAGTCGAATCCGAAGGCCGCAGCGACCTCGCGGTTGAAGGCCTGCTGCGCGGCGATCGGGTAATCCCCGGCGAGCAGGTTTTCCGGCTGACGGGCCGAGATTTCCGTGGCCGGGCCGACCAGCGCCGACTGCGCGGGACCGAGCATTTCAAAGAGTGTCACGAGATCCGCCGTGCGCGCTCCGGGCTCGTATTCATCAAGAAGCGCATCATAACGGCAGGCCAGCCAGCCGAGACGATCGGCCTTTTCCTGAACCATGCGGACGAGTTTCTCCAGCATCGGCTGGTAGAGGGCAAAATCCGACTTCTTCCGCGCCTCGGCCCAAACGTGAGTCGCCTGCGCGGTGGTGCGGGAGAGTTCCTCGACGAACTCCGCCGGGAGTTTGGTCGCCAAATCATAATCGCGCCGCCAGCCGCGGACGTTGACGGCTTCGATGGAATCCGCGGAGAAACCCTGCGCTTCACCGTCGGCGATCCAGCCCCCGACTTCGGGAGCGGTGGCCAGCCGGTGCTGCTGGCCGGAAAGCCATGCGAGCTGGTCGGCGCGCCACGCGGTCGCCTTGTCCGGCAAATACGTTTCCTGGTCCCAGCCCAGCGTGCTGGAGGTGCTGCGGACGAGGGAAACGTCGCGGAAACGGCGGAGGAGATTTTGGTAGGAGTTGGTGCTCATGTCCCCTGCTCTGCCGCGGCCCCGCGCCGCTGGCAACCGGTTGCCCTAATCTCAATGATGAGAATTTCTCACCTGAGACACACATTTTTCTTCCACTCTCAAAATAAACCCCCTATTCGGATTAAGAATTCCCGGTTTTTCATCCCTCCCAGCCGGAATTTGATCAATTCTCACTCTATTCCCATGAACACGCGCACCCCGCTCTTAGCCCTGCAACTTGCCGCTGGAACCAGTCTGCTGGGCTTCCTTGCCACCAACTCCACTGCCGGTGACTTTGTGTGGGACAATGCCGGGGCCAGTATCACCACAGCGGTCACCACCACCGTCAACTACACGGCCGCTAACTCATGGAATCCCGACGGTTCCAATCCCAGCGGCCTTTTTGACAATATTGTCTTCGCGGCGGCAGGCTTTGCCGGAGCCAATGCGGCAAACACGGCACTGAACCTCGACCTTCAGACAACCGCCTACAGCATCAACGGACTCTTTCAGACCGCGAACGCCGCCACCACCCCGGATAATGTTACCATCAATCTCGTGGGCGGTGCCGGAGCCGGTCTGACTCTCAATCAGATTCTCAAGACCAGCGGCGGTAACTTGCAAATTGATCCCACCGTGCCTCTGACCGCACAGGTCAACGCCACCAACAATCCGTTGGGCAATCTCTACGTCACCAATACCGACAACAGTGCCATCCAACTCGGGAGTGTGACCACAGTCGCCGGCGACGTGATCCGCAACGGCACCGGCGGCGGCATTCTCCGCCTCGGCAGCAGCGGCGCCACGTTTAACAACGCCATCTCCGGCAATATCGTGATCAACGCCGGCAGTCTCGAACTCGCCGCCAACAATGCCGGCAATGTTGCGGGCGGCTCAGGGCGGGCGATCATCATGAACAGCCCGAATGGCACTATCAATTTCCGCCCGCAGTCCAGCATGGACTTTGCGCGGGAGATAGACCTCAATGCCTTCCGGACGACGATTTCCGCCGACCGGTCCGCAGGCGCCCTGACCGGTCAGGTCGTCTCCACCGGTACCATCAACGTAAACCGGAATGACGGCTACCTCATCGTCGGCAGCGCCAACTCGTTCGGCTATTCGTTTGACGGGATCAATCTCGGAAACAAAACGCTGAACATCCGCAACGGCCTCAACGGCAGCGCCAAAGCAGGCCTCGGCGTGCTCACCGGAAGCGGTACCATTTTCAGCAGCGGCAACGGAGACAACAACGGCAGCGGCCTTGATTTTAATACCGCCAGCCCCGGATTCAGCGGCACCGTGCGGTTCTTTGAGGGTGCCGGGCATCAGATCACCGCCACAGGTTCACTTGGCTCCGGCAGGATCATTCTCGGCACGGACCAGACGTTTGCTCCCGTCACGTATCCGAATGCCGACATCGGCGTCTATAGTCCCGCCGTGCGCAATCAGCCATGGAGCGCGCTGCTGAATTACAACGCCAACAATCCGACGACCGCTCCGGTTGCCGTTGAAGCGTATGCCGGCAGCCAGGTCAACATGGGCGTAGTGCCTGGCGCGGGTGATGTCATCCGGCTCCGCGACTACGGCATCATTCAGGGCAACAGTGCGGAACTCGGGGGATTCACGGTCGGCTCGAATCTCCTCCTGCCCGCCAGCAACGCCATCATCGGTCATGAAGCACCCGGGAGCGCCGACCCATCAGGCATTGGCACCGCGGCCAATCATTTTTATGGGTTGTCTGCGGATCACGGGGCCGGAACCTCCCTCACCATTGGCGCAGGAACCCCATGGAAGGGTCTGAGCAATGACCGCTTTAGCCGCACCTATGGAGGAGTCGGCGCGACGCTGACGGTAGCTGGCGGCGACAGCAATCCTGCCACCGTAGAGGCCACAGTGCTCGCCGTTAACGGTAAGGGGTTCAATCTCTTCTCCGGAGGCGGTACCTGGGCCAGTTCCAGCGGGAATCCCGTGACGGTCGAAATCGCCGGAGCGACGAACCCGTTCGGAAACCTCTCGGGCACGGGCAGTCTTGGCGGGACCGTTCTGTTCCAGTCGGACGCTGTGACCAGCGGGCTGAGCCCCGCGGTCGTGGACAAGTTCAACGTTACCGGCACCCTCCAGGCACAGGGTGCCAACATGTTTGGTGGTGTGCCCGTGGAAGTCATGGCCGGCGGCGGCATTGACCCTGGCAGCGCCAATACCTTCGACACTAACGTCACGTTCCAGTCGGGGGCCACGCTGCTCCACAACGACAACATGCTCTTCACGGGCACGGGCACCCTGACGTTTAATGGCGGCTCACAAATCTATGTCGTCGGAGCCGCTCCCGCCAATACCCTGGTGGCCAGCACCCAGCCCATCGTCATCAACGGTACCGGACACCTTGTCCGGATCGGTGTGGACAACATCACCGGTCTCGACGCCGTCGTGCCTGACGCGGGAGCACGGTGGGAAATTGCCGCCAACGGCGCCGGCACGACCAGTTCCCCGCTGGGGACCACTCTCACAACGGTGCAAACCATCACGCAAACCGCGGGCATCTCCACCGACGGCGGCTTTGTCACCAACGATTCCGGCGGCAACCGCGCCTTCGTCGGCCCGATCAATGTCGGCAACAGCGGCGCGACCTTTGCCGCCACCACCGGACAGCAGTTCGTCCTGATGAATGCCGTCACCGCCGGTGCCTCCGGCACCGCCCCCATTCAGGTTGGTTCCGCCACTCCGCTCAACAATGTCGGCAAGCAGAGCCAGCAGGCGGCGGTTTCCAATAACAATACCACTCTCAACCCCACCAGCGGCACCACCGCGGTTATCTTCGAGAACGGCCTCAAGTCCGGCACCGTCAACGTGGTGCAACACGACTTCTACCTCGATGGTCCCGATACCAACACGAAAATCACCGGGGACATCAACCTCGGCGAGGGTTCGCGTCTCTATCTCGGCGGTGGTGGCAGCATCAACACCGGCAACGCCTTTGGCGGAGCCGCGCCGCGCCGCGGCGACCTCACCCCGCTGATCGTGGCGGGCACCGTCGCCACCGGAACGATCAATATTGGAAATTATGCCCGCATTGAGATGGGTGTGGACTACACGGATCCCGCTTACATCGGCAGCCAGGTAAACGGACGCGGCCAGTTGAATCAATCCTTCACCGTTGCGGACAATGCCAACCTCAACCCTCAGGACCGGCGGAATTTGTGGGTGGACCGCGGAGCCGCCACTACCGCCACCCCTGGCATTGACCTCAACAATGTCACGCTGGGCAACAACAGCCATTTGGCGATCCAGGAGAGCGGCACTGATGTGCGCGCCACTCTGCGTCTGACCGGAGCCGGTGCCACGCTCAGCCCTGGCAATGGCAGTTCGTGGGATCTCAAGAATGTCGTCAACGTCGGCGGCGGAGCGAAGTCACTCACTCTCGGCCGCACCGACCAGCCGTTCACGGAGTTCAGCGTCTATGGCAGCGTGGACAGTGACATCACGGTGAACAGTGTCAACTCCCGCCTCGCCATCCGCCCGGGCTCCACCACTCCCTCCAGCTTTGTCTATAATGACAACGCCAACGGACGGATGGTCTTCAACAACTTCGGCACTGCTCCCGGCGGAACCAACAACGGCAGCGACCATACTCTCAGTGTGGTGCGCGGCAGTGACGGAGTGGCCGCCAACTACCTTGCAACCGGCACGCTGAACAGTAACTCGGGCAATGCCTGGGGCTTCTATGCGCAGGACAACGCCGCCGTGCAAAACCGGAACGAAGTGGGTGCGGCGATCAACATCAATGCCGCCGGCGGCACGCTCTTCTCCGACCGCGACGGTGCCGACGCCGCCTTCAACGGCGTGGTCAAACTCAACACCGTCAACGTCAATGCCGCGAACGTCACCCTGGCCACACGCAACCTCGTGGATATGGAAGTGGGCAACCTCAACGTGACGCAGAACACCGTCGTCAAGGTGGACGGTGCCCGTACCGACACAGCCGGCAATTCCAGCGGCAGCGTGCGTATCGGCAATGTCGCGGCCGCCGCCAACAGCGTGCATTTTCAGAACGGGCGCACCACCATTACCGGCAATGTTGCAAGCGGCACCCTAACCGCCGGCGGCACGTCTCTCGAATTCAACCCCGGAGCCGGCACCTCCACAGTAAACGCCAGTGCTGTGAAGGTGAATTCTCTGCTCGCCGCGAAGAGCGGCACGACGAACTTCGGTTCCAGCATCCTCGAGGGTACTCCGGCAAACACCTGGGTTGGCGGCCTGCGTGAAGGCCGTATTGCCGGCACGGGCATTGACGTGACCACCGCCAACCCGGCCACCAGCGCTGCCACCGCCAACATGAACGATGCCAACAACCTCGGCATCCGCCTTGATCCGCGCGTCGGTCAAAACAATTTCAGCTCCGGTGGGGCCGGAGACTCCGCCCGCGGCTGGGGCGACAATCAGACATGGGTCTATTCCGGTCAGATTTATGATGCCGACGGCATCTTCACGCTCGCCGAACAGATTGATGACTCCGTTCAGATCGTCGTTGATGGCACCGCGAGGCTGTTCAACCGCAACACCACCTCAGTCATCGGCGGGACCGGGCTCCAGCAGCAGGGGCCTTTTGATTCCTGGCGCACGGTCACCAACACCTCCACGAAGGATGGCTACTCCGACGGCTACAAGCAGTCAGTGGACGGAAACGGCGACTACGGCTCCGGCCTCGGCGACCTGACCGTGCATAACGTCAACGAAGCCGGCGGCACGACCAACTTCGGCATGGGCCCTGGCGGCGACGGCTGGCACGACGTTGAAATCCGCGTTCATAACGGCGGCGGCGGCGCTGCCTCCAATGTGTCCCTCGGCTGGGGCAACTACTTCGGCCTCGGCCTCAACAGCAGCGGCACCACTTCGCTGATCGGTACCAGCTACGACAAGCCCGTGGACAATGGTTCCATGAACATCTTCCGTACTCAGACGGTCGCCAGGGGTAACGTGGATGTGGACGGGGGTGCCACGGTGTTTGCCGGCGGAGTCAAGACCATCGGAACGCTGACCTACGGCCGCGCGGGCACGGGCGGTGCTGCGCTCAACCTCTCCGGCGGCAACGCCAGTGATACCGAATCCATTCAGGTGAGCGGAGGCGGCACCGCAGCAGTGCTGAACCTTGCCGCCGCCAGCGACACCCTTGTCACCGGCAAACTGAACACCGGTGCCGGCAATACGTTCACCAAGACGGGCATGGGTGTCCTCACTGTCACAGGAGCCTCTGACGCCGGCAACACCGGTGGCGTCTTTGTCACCGGCGGTGAACTCCGCGTGGACGGCTTGATCCTGGGCGGGGTCACTACCAGCGGCGGCGGCGTCCTGAGCGGCATCGGCACGGTTTCCGGTGCTGTCACCATGACCGGAGCCACCGTCAGCCCCGGCGACAACAACGTGGGGACGCTCAACGTTGCCGGTGCCATGAGCCTGGATTCCGCTTCGCTCATCACCCTCACCATCAATGACGAGGCCCCTTCCCAGATGGACCGCATTAGCAATACCGGCATTTTCTCCGCCGGCAGCGCGTCGCTGAGTATCGCCTTCAATGACACCACGTTCACCGAGGGCACCACTGCCGGCGACCTCGCGGCGGCCACCCGCTACACCTTTATCACCGGCCCCGCTGATCTCTCCACTTTCGGAAACTCCACTCTTCTCTCCGCTGGCGATTTGGCCGCTTTGGGACTCCCGGCTGGCGAGCGTGAGATCACCGCAGGCGGACAACGGTTCTGGCTCGAACACGGAAGCTGGGCGCTCGTGCCCATCGCCCCGGTTCCCGAGCCCGGCTCGACCGCACTTGCCGCCTCTGCTGCCGCTCTGGCTCTGAGCCGCCGCCGCCGCCGCACCGCCTGATCCCTGCCACTCCCCGCAAAGCCCTGCTTCGGAAACGGAGCAGGGCCTTTTTGTGCCCGGCCCGCGTGCCCGCAGAGAACTTCCCTTGTCATCGCAGAACCGGGCTTAATAGTCGGCGGCCCTATGGCCGAACTATCGAAAGCATATCAGCCCGCTGATGTGGAGGAACAATGGTATGCGCGCTG
>JANNVM010000526.1:0-1863 GCA_031414455.1 Verrucomicrobiota bacterium | reverse complement strand
GCCATTGCCAGGAGCCATGATGTTCCAGAAAAACGTGTGATTCACATGACCGCCGGCGTTGTTGCGCACGCCGGTGCGGATGTTCTCGGGAACGGCTTCGAGATTGCGGATGAGGTCCTCTGCGCTCTTCGCTTCAAGATCAGCATTGCCGGCGATGGCATTGTTCAAATTGGTGATATAAGCCTGATGGTGCTTGCCGTGATGGATCTCCATCGTCTTTGCATCAATGTGAGGCTCGAGAGCGTTGTGAGCGTAGGGCAGTGAGGGAAGTGTGTGGGCCATGGTAGTGGATTGTTGATGGTTGAGTGTTGATGGAAAGCAAATCAGCGCGCGGATTCAATCAGGGCGGAGAACTCGTGGAAAAAATACCGTGCATCATTGGGGCCAGGCGCTGCTTCCGGGTGATACTGCACGGAAAAGACCGGTGCCTCGCGATGGCGGAGCCCCTCGACGGTACCGTCGTTGAGGTTGATGTGCGTCACTTCCACATTCGATGGCAGGCTGTCGGCATCCACGGCGAATCCGTGATTCTGACTGGTGATGGCGACGGTGCCGCTGCGCAGATCCTTGACCGGTTGATTACCGCCGCGATGACCGAACTTCAGTTTGAAGGTCTTCCCGCCAAATGCATGACCGAGAATCTGGTGACCAAGGCAGATTGCAAAGACCGGCTTCTTGCCGGTGAGTTTCCGCACCTCGCGGTGAATATAGTCGAGCGCCGCGGGATCGCCGGGGCCGTTGGAGAGAAAGACGCCGTCCGGATTTTTCGCGAGCACCTCTTCCGCAGTGGTCCGGGCATTAACCACATCCACGGCGAAGCCCTCCTGGCGGAGGCGGCGCAGGATATTGTGTTTGATTCCAAAATCGTAGGCGACCACACGATACTTCACCGGAGGCAGCACCGGGTCCACACGTCCGGAGCCGTTAGGCAGGAGCCACTCGTTGCTCTCGGTGGAAGAGGGATCCCAGACGTATCCGGCTTCCGTGCTCACTTCTTTCACGTAGTCGCTCCCCGCCATCGGGGCGCTGTCGGCGGCACGTTTCGCCGCCTCTGCGGGATTGAGCACCTCTGTGCTGAGAAAAGCACGCATCGCACCGCGGGTC
Source organism: Verrucomicrobiota bacterium (assembly GCA_031414455.1). GTDB lineage: Bacteria > Verrucomicrobiota > Verrucomicrobiia > Verrucomicrobiales > V1-33 > V1-33. The sequence goes on along the minus strand of JANNVM010000526.1, from coordinate 759 downwards.
CGCAGGTGTTTGGTCAGGCGGCGGGTATCAATGCCTTCGATGCCGAGCAGGTTCCATCGTTTAAAGTAAGCATCCAGACTCTCCGTGGAGCGCCAGTTGCTCGGCACTTTGCAGAGTTCCCCAACAACAAATCCGCGCACATGCGGCTGCGTGCTTTCCTGATCCTCAAGGTTCACTCCGTAATTCCCGATGAGCGGATAGGTCATGGCGACGATCTGTCCGCGGTAGGACGGATCGGTGAGCACTTCCTGATATCCGGTCATGGAAGTGTTGAAGCAAATCTCCCCGGTGGAACTCCCTGTGACACCGAAGGATTCGCCGAAGAAATGGACTCCGTCTTCGAGGGCGAGAATGGCTTTCATGCTGAGGCTGACGCGGCGGTAATGCCGCGGTTCCAGCATGGCAACGGGTAAATTTCCCGGCGCAGTTTCATTTCTGAACAGGAGAGGATTTGAACAGGAGGCAGCAGAGACAGGGGAGAAGGAAAAAATGGGGGGGCAAAACGGGGCATTTGACCGATGATGCGTCGTCGCGGGGCCTCAGGAACTCCCCTGACGGGCCTCTGTTTCCTCTGCCTCCTCCTGTTCAAAATCCTTCCGCGAAGGATTCAATCCTCCGGCAGCGGATGGCCTTTGGTTTCCGGCAGCCAAATCAGCGCCACGATCCCGAGGGCATAGATGCCGCACATCCAGCAGGCGGCTAAGCGGAAGGCATCCAGTTTGGCGGCGGTGATAGCGGCTTCACCGGCACCGGCGGCCG
>JANNVM010000525.1:0-14381 GCA_031414455.1 Verrucomicrobiota bacterium | reverse complement strand
AGATTACTGATGAGCGGCGCCGTGCGTTTGACGATGACTTCATTGGCCACCAGCAGGCGCGGGCGCAAACAGCGCCATGCGAAGAGACTCTTGCCGCCGGGTGACGCGCAAACATCAAGCACCACTTCGGGTTCCGCGGGCACTTCGCGCAGTACCGATGCGGCAAAAACGGATGACACATCAAGGCAATAGTAGGCGCCCAGCTCGTGCAGCGAACACTGTCCCGGCCGCTCCCCTCGCGCGGTGAGATCCACAAACTCCGGCAGCCATGACGGCCGCTCCACAGTCGCAAACGGCAAAATGTCAGGCCGGTCCTGCATCCACAGCACCGCCGGCTGATAGGGCTGCGGCGTTTCCAGCGCCGCAAGGAATGCCGCGCGCTCCGCTTCGTCGTCAGCGAACAACTGGCGCGACAGGCGCAGGAGGTTGGTGGAGGGCGGGGTCACGCTTTTTCCCGCCGCATCCTTGCGCCGACACGCGCGAGCTTTTCGTCAATGTGCTCATAGCCGCGGTCGATATGATAGAGGCGGTTCACTTCGGTTTCGCCGCGGGCGGTGAGGCCAGCGAGCACCAGGGCGGCGCTGGCGCGGAGGTCACTGGCCATGACGGGCGCGCCGATGAGATGATCCACGCCTTTAATGACGGCGGTCGATCCCTCCAGTTTGATCTGAGCCCCCATGCGGTTGAGTTCGGGGGCGTGCATGAAGCGCTGCGGGAAGATCGTCTCTGTGATGACGCTGATGCCTGGCACCGTGGCGTAGAGCGCGGTGAACTGCGCCTGCATGTCCGTGGGAAAACCCGGATAGGGTTCCGTGCGGATATCGCCGCCGCGGGGATGAGAGGCCCTGGAAATGGTGACGCTTTCGCCGTTCACCTCTACCGGATAGCCGCTGTCGGTCAGGGTTTTGAGAAACGCCGTCATGTGTGAGGGTTCGCAGCGTTTCACGGTGACCCGTTTGCCCGCGATGGCCCCGGCAATGAGAAACGTGCCCGCCTCGATGCGGTCGGGGATGACCGTGTGCTCCGCGCCGTGCAGTTCTTTCACGCCCTCAATGACGATGCGCCGGGTGCCCGCGCCTTCGATTTTCGCGCCCATGGCGATGAGGAAATTCGCAAGGTCCTCAACCTCCGGCTCCATGGCGGCGCCTTCGATCACAGTGGTGCCCGGCGCAAGGACCGCGGCCATCATGAGATTGTCCGTGCCCAGCACGGTCGAGCCGTGTTTGCCCCGCATGTTGATCTCGCGGTTCCCCATGCCCTTAATGGCCTTCACATGGATATTACCGCCCTCCACGTTCACATCCGCGCCGAGCTGTTCGAGACCGCGGATGTGCAGGTCCACCGGGCGGTCGCCAATGACGCAGCCGCCGGGCAGGGAGACGTTGGCCACCCCGGTGCGCGCGAGGAGCGGACCCATGACACAAATGGAGGCGCGCATTTTCCTGACAAGTTCGTAGGGCGCTTCGCTGATGACCTTCTCCGCCTCCACCACCACCATGCCGCTGGCGCGCTCCACCTGGGCGCCGAGCGCCGCGAGGATTTGCACCATGTAGTTGGTGTCGCTGAGGTCCGGCACGCGGCGAATGACGCACTTTTCGCGCGTCAGGAGTGTGGCCGCGAGAATCGGAAGCGCGGAGTTCTTGGAACCGCTGGCGTAGATGTCGCCCTCCAGTTCCGGTCCGCCGGTGACGATGAGTTTGTCCATGAGAGGTGGGTCGGTAAAAACAAAAGCGCCGTCTCCCTGACGGAAGTGGCGCGGTGGCATCCCTCGCGCATGGCGGACGCCCGGCGCAAGCCGGAACTCAGGCACCTCAAGCTTCCCGGGACCGCGGCTTTGTCAGCCGCTCGCCATGATGAGGGGCTCGACTGGCGAGGCGGCTTAGAAAGCCGCGGTCCCGGGCCGGCGAGGAGGCTGACAAACCCGCGGTCCCGGGCTGGATCAGACCGACGCCAGTGCGGTATCAAGGACCTCCAGCATGAAGTCCGCGTCCGCCGCGGTGATGCACATCGGTGGCTTGATGCGGAGCGTGTTGCCGGCGAGGCCGCCTTTGCCGATGAGCAGGCCAAGGTCGCGGCAGGTTTCCCAGACTTTTGCCGCCTCCTCTTTGGCAGGTTCTTTCGAGTGCCGGTCTTTGACGAGTTCCACGCCGAGCATGAGGCCGGGGCCGCGGACATCGCCGATGAGGCTGTGTTTCGCCGCCAGTTTGTGAAAACCGGACGTGAGACGCGCTCCGATCGTGAGCGAATTGGCCTGGAGTTGCTCCCGTTCGATGACTTCCAGCACCGCGCGGCCCTGGGCGCAAACGACGGGATTGCCGCCGAAGGTGTTGAAATGAATGCGCGAGGCCAGCGACTGCGCGATCTGCGGGGTGGTGATCACCGCGGCGAGCGGGCAGCCGTTGCCGATTCCTTTGGCCATGGTTACGATGTCAGGAACGACACCCTGCGTCTCAAATCCCCAGTAGTGCGTGCCGGTGCGGCCAAAGCCCGCCTGCACTTCATCTGCGATGCACACGCCGCCGGCGGCGCGGATGTGCTCGTAGGCATGGCACAGGTAGCCATCCGGCAGAACAATCGTGCCGCCCACGCCCTGAATGCTCTCCGCGATAAAACCGGCGACTTGTCCCGAGGTGCCGAACTGGATGAGGTTCTTCACATCGCCGGCATACTTGCGGCCGGCGTCCGCATCGTCACGGCCATACACGCCGCGATAAGTGTCAGGCATGATCGCATGCTGCACGCCGAAGCTGTGCGGCACATTGAACTTCCACGTGTGATGCGACGTCAGCCCCATCGTGCTTTGACTGCCGCCGTGATAGGCATTGCGCAGGGCGATGAGATCGTAGTTGCCCGTGTAAGCACGCGCCATGAGCAGTGCGAGATCATTGGCCTCGGAGCCCGAGTTCACGAAATAGACGACCTTCAAATCGCCGGGCATCTTCGCCGCGAGGTCGCGGGCATAGAGTGCGATATTCGGGTGCAGGTAAATCGTTGTCGTGTGCTGCAGCGTGGCATTCTGCGCCTGCACCGCGGCGACGACGTGCGGATGGCAATGGCCGACACTCACGGTGACGATGCCGCCGAACCCGTCCAGGTAGCGCCGGCCCTTTTCGTCGAAAAGCCACTGCCCGCGGCCTTCGACGACCATGAGCGGCTTTTTGTAATAGTGGAAGATCGCGGGATTGAGAAACTGTTTGCGCAGGGCAAGGACCTCACCGGCGGAAGGGCCGTTCCATGGAGCAGGGGTGAAGTCGCAGGGCGGAAGGGCAGGGGTGTTCATAGCGGAGTGGGATGTCGCGAATCATTGCGCCGGCTACGGTGTCACGCCGGGCGCCGGGCGCGTGAGTTTCACGCCTTTGCGCCGGGCGTGGTCTATCATTTCCGCCACCGCCTGCTTGCGCCGCCTCTCCGGCAGGAAATTGATGCGTGCCATTTCCTCACCAAAAGCACGGACGTGGAACCCGCGTTCTATTTTCCGCAGCCAGCGCTTCTGCGCGGGTGTCGGCGGCACGAGACCGGGTTTTGTGGATGCGGCGTCTTTCATCGGAGACCGATAAAGTGAGACAGGCCGTTCGGCAACCATTCCATCAAGGCCGGATGGACCCGCCGGGCCTTTGTGTCACGCGCGTCCTTTACCAATTGACCAAACCCGTGTGCCGCTGCCGGCGAGGGTGCCGGCAGCCGGGTCGCGCATTCGATCCGGATGGCGTGGGATTCCGGGAGCATTACCGGCCGCCGGGCAATGGCTTTGCGTAGCGTCCGGTGCGACGGGTTCGGAGATGCCGGACCGCAGGCAGGCCGTCTGCCGGATGGCACGCGAAAAAACTGCGCCGGTGCTGCTCGATGGCGATTAAGCCCTCAGAGAAACCACACCGTTAGTCCGATGCAGAGCCAGACCACGAGGAGAATCCCCAGAATGATCATGGACGGCCAGTAGGCGAGCCAGCGGGCTTTGGTTAAGGAATCCGGCGGCATCGCCGTGCCGGAGCCGGGCAGTCCCTGCTGCAGGCGCTGGTAATGGAGGCGTCCGGCTTCGAGTTTGTCGAGCATGAGTTGAGTGGCATGGCAGCTTATCAGACCGGCGCAAATCAGAGCCATCGCGAAGAGAGGAATGCCGCCGCGCAGGAACTGGAGCAATCCGCTTCGGGGAGCGTCTTTCGACGCCAGAATGCAAAACGCGACGAACACTCCGGCCTGGACAGTCAGAGCCCAGCCGATGCGGTCGCGCGCATTTTTCAGCATGTTGCCCAGCGACTGCTCGTTGGCTGCCGCCAAAGGAGCCCACACTTTCGGATCAGAATCCACGGCGTCATCCGCCGCCACTTCCGGCACCTCTGCCGGCGGCTCCGGGATCCCCGGTTCTTCCACTATAGGTTCTGCCATCACGGGTTCCGTGGTCGCTGGCGGCTCCATGAGCGACGCCTCCTGCGCTGGTTCGACCGGTTGAAGCGCGGCGGCCGCGGGCTCATTCAGCGGCGCGGATTCAATCAGGATTTCCTCTTCCTCGGTTATTGTTTCCACCACCGCCAGAGCGGGCGGCGGTGCTTCGGGTGCGACTTCCGGCACTTCCGTTTTGACTTCTGCGACGACGGGACGCGGCGCTTCCGGTTTTGGCGTTGAGGATGCCCCGAGCCACGAGAACCCGGTGCCGGCGGCGCGGGAGGACAACTTCCCGGTCAGCGCTTCCGCGATTTGGGCCTCGGTGGCGGGTGACTGTTCAACGGCTGACCTTTCTTTACCCTGACGATTGGCGGGCAGTTTTCCGGCGAGTGCCTTCGCGACTGGCGGCTTCGGAGCCTCCGGTTTCCGGGCCGGTGCCTTGGCGGGAGGGGGCGCGGCGACGGGCTTTGCAAGGGGCGACTTCGCCGCGACTGCCCTTAGCGCTGGCAGTTTTACGGGGCGGCCTTTGGAGGGCGGCAACTTCCTCGCGGCCACTTTTGCTGCCGGAGCTTTCGCTGCCGGCAGTTTCGCTGCGGGTGCTTTCGCGGCGAGTGATTTGGTGGTCGTTGATTTCGATGCACGGAGTGCGTTCTGCTGTTTTTGGGGCTTCGCCATGAGTTGCTGAGGGGTTGCGTCTGAAATGATCCGGCCGGGGGCGGAAGGGAGGGGCTATATCCGTTGCGAGGAACGATATTCTGTCAAACTGCGCCGTAACCGGTTCGCGGATGGGTCAAAAGCACTTTGGAGCGCCGATCCCGTCGTTCCGGCAAGCCCCCCTCCGCCTCACTCCGCCTTGACGCTGGCAGGGTATCTGCTCAGGCAAGGGACTTCATGGCCATTCATGTTGCACTCCATCACCGTACTCACTACCGCTACGACCGTCCGGTCGCTCATGCGCCCCACGTTATCCGGCTCCGCCCCGCGCCGCACTGCCGCACCCCGGTCCTGAGTTATTCGCTGAAGATTCAGCCGGCGGAACATTATCTGAACTGGCAGCAGGATCCCTTCAGCAATTATCATGCGCGGATCGTCTTTCCCGAAAAGACAACGGAACTGGTCGTCGAGGTGGACCTCGTGGCGGAGATGGCGGTCTATAATCCGTTCGACTTCTTCCTCGAGGCGGCGGCGGAGACATTTCCGTTCACCTACGAACCGGACCTCGCCAAAGACCTCGCTCCGTTCCTCGAACTGCTGCCCGGCGGGGAGAAGTTCCTCGCGTATTCCAAAAGCATCCCGCGCGAGCCGCTGCGGACGATTGACTGGCTGGTGCGGATCAATCAGAAACTCTCGAACGACATCAGCTATCTCATCCGGCTGGAGTCAGGCGTCCAGTCGCCGGAGGAAACCCTGACGCTGGGATCGGGCTCGTGCCGGGACTCGGCATGGCTGCTGGTGCAACTGCTGCGGCAGCACGGACTGGCGGCGCGGTTTGTGTCTGGCTACCTCATTCAGTTGAAGCCGGATGTGAAGGCGCTCGATGGCCCGCAAGGGACGGACGTGGACTTCACCGACTTGCACGCATGGTGCGAAGTCTATCTGCCAGGCGCCGGATGGGTGGGGCTGGATCCCACGTCCGGCCTGATGGCCGGGGAGGGGCACCTTCCGCTGGCCTGCACGCCGGAACCGCAAACCGCCGCGCCCATCACCGGTGCCGTGGATGAGTGTGAGGTCACGTTCGAGCACGGGATGAAAATCACGCGCCTCTACGAATCACCGCGGGTCACGATGCCCTACACGGATGAGCAATGGGCGGAGATCGAGAAACTCGGGCATCTCGTGGATGCCGACCTCGCCACGGCTGATGCTCGTCTCACGATGGGCGGGGAGCCGACATTCGTGTCCATTGATAACATGGACGGCGAGGAGTGGAACTTCACCGCCGTCGGACCGGAGAAACGGCAGTTGTCGGCCACACTCGTGAATCGTTTGAAGCGGGCCTTCGCGCCGGGTGGACTGCTGCATTTTGGTCAGGGAAAATGGTACCCCGGGGAATCGCTGCCGCGCTGGGCGCACGCCTGCTGGTGGCGGAAGGACGGCCAGCCGCTCTGGAAAGATGAATCGCTCATCGCCGATCTCGCGAAGGACTACGGTCACACCGCGGAGGATGCTTCGCGCTTCGGTGTCAGGCTCGCGCATGAACTCGGCATTGCGGCGGAGCATTTGCAGCCGGCCTGCGAAGACGTGTGGTATTACCTTTGGCGCGAGCGGCGTCTGCCGGCCAATGTGGATCCGCTGAAATCCAATCTCGAAGACAAGGAGGAGCGGGCCAGCCTTGCCCGCATCTTTAAGCAGGGGCTGGACAAAATCATTGGCTATGCCATTCCGCTGCGCCGCGCGGCGGACGGCTGGGAGACCGGACCATGGATGCTGCGCAGCGAGCACCTGTTCCTCTTCCCCGGCGACTCTCCGATGGGACTGCGGCTGCCGCTGGATTCCCTGCCATGGGTGAAGCCGGAGGAATATCCTTACATTTATCCGCCGGACCCGATGATGCAGCACGCGCCGCTGCCGCCCGCGCCGGTTTTGAAGGCGCGATCAGCACCGCTGTCGCTGCACCCCCAACCACCCCTAAAGCGTCAGGACCGGCCCGCGGACGCGGTCCCGGCCGCACAGGAGTCCGCTTCCTGGATCGTGCGCACCGCTCTGTGCATCGAGCCCCGCGAGGGCAAGCTCCACATCTTCATGCCGCCGGTGAAGGACACTGAGCACTACCTGGAACTCATCTCCTCCATCGAGGCAACCGCCGCGGCGCTGAAACTGCCGGTGATCATCGAAGGCGAGCCGCCGCCTTACGATCACCGCCTCAGCCATATCAAAGTCACGCCCGACCCTGGCGTCATCGAGGTGAACATGAATCCGGCCTCGTCGTGGGACGAAATGGTGAAGGCGACCACCACGCTTTACGAAGAGGCCCGGCTCACGCGGCTCGGCACCGAAAAGTTCATGCTGGATGGCCGGCATGTCGGCACCGGCGGCGGCAATCACATCGTGCTCGGCGGCGCGACACCCGCCGACAGCCCGTTCCTGCGGCGGCCTGATTTGCTGCGCAGCCTGCTTTGTTATTGGCAGAACCACCCGTCGCTGTCGTTCCTCTTCAGCGGCCTGTTCATTGGCCCCACCAGCCAGCACCCGCGCGTGGATGAGGCGAGGAATGATTCACTCTACGAACTCGAACTCGCCTTCCGTCAGGTTCCCGAAAGCGGCGCCATTCCGCCGTGGCTTGTGGACCGGCTCTTCCGCAACCTGCTCATTGATTCCACCGGCAACACCCACCGCGCCGAGTTCTGCATCGACAAACTCTTCTCGCCCGACAGTGCTGCGGGCCGGCTCGGGCTTCTGGAGATGCGGGCGTTCGAGATGCCGCCGCACGCGCGCATGAGCCTCACCCAACAACTGCTCCTGCGCTCGCTCCTTGCATGGTTCTGGCAGCATCCGTATGAACGCCCGCTCGTCCGCTGGGGCACGGAACTTCATGACCGCTATCTGCTCCCGCATTTCTGTGAACAGGATTTCGGGGATATCGTCAACGATCTCCGGGACTTCGGCTATCCATTTAAGAAGGAATGGTTCGCCGCTCACCAGGAGTTCCGCTTTCCGCTCTACGGCAGCATTTGCCGCCGCGGCCTGAAGATGGAAATCCGTCAGGCGCTCGAGCCGTGGCATGTGCTCGGTGAACAGGGAGCCGCCGGCGCCACCGTGCGTTATGTGGATTCCTCTTTGGATCGCCTCCAGGTGAAAGTGCAGGGGCTTACGGACACGAGGCACTTCGTGACCTGCAATGGCCGCGTCGTCCCGCTGCATCCCACCGGCACCGGGGGCGAATATGTCGCGGGTGTGCGCTTCCGCGCATGGGATCCGCCGGATTGCCTGCACCCCACCATCGGCCTCCATGCACCGCTTACCTTCGACATCGTGGATTCCTGGAACCGCCGCAGCATGGGCGGCTGTGTCTATCATGTGTCGCACCCCGGCGGCATCAATCCCACTGCGTTTCCCGTGAATGCCTACGAAGCCGAAAGCCGCCGCCTCGGGCGCTTCTTCACCATCGGACACACCCCGGGCTTCATTACCGTGCCGGGCAGGATCGAGCGCAATCCGGAGTTCCCGTTCACGCTCGATATGCGGACGCCATTCAAGCCATAGGTCGCTACCCGTCTTCGCGAAGAGCCGTTGCCGGAGCCGGAACCGTGCGCCATTGCGCGGCCATGCCCGCTCCACGGATCAAGGTCGTCGCCGTTTCCTTCGCTCACCTGTGGGTGCGGACCCGGTTCCCGTTTCGCTATGGCATCGCGAGCATGACGGAGGCACCGCATGTTCTTGTGCGGGCCACCGTCGAATGCGGCGGGCATGTTGTGGAAGGCGTCAGCGCGGAGACATGGGTGCCGAAGTGGTTCGTGAAAAATCCGGCGACCACTTATGACGGGGATCTGCCGGATATGTGCCGCATACTGCGCCACGCTGCGGATGCTGCGATGCAGCCGCGTGAAGCACTCCCGTTCTTCGAATGGTGGCGTCACCTCTATGGCGCGCAGGCGGAACTCGCCGGCTCGCCGGGCATTCCGCCGCTGCTCGCACATCTTGGCACTGCGATGATTGAACGCGCAGTGTGTCATGCCTTGTGTCAGTCTCAGGCTTGCAGCATCCATGCGCTGTGGCGGGAGAACCTGGCCGGCATTGATCTCGGAAGGATTCGCCCTGCGACCACCGGACTCACGCCAGCGGATGTGCTGCCGCCCCAGCCCTCATCGCGGCTCATCGTTCGCCATACGGTCGGCCTCGCCGACCCGCTCACGGATTCCGAAATCACCGATCCGCTTCACGACGGCCTGCCTCATTCGCTGGAGGAAAACATCCGCGTCTTCGGCCTCACCCATTTCAAGATCAAACTTGCCGGTGATCTGGAGAAAGACACGGCGCGTCTGATCTCGCTTGTTGAACTGCTTCCGACCGGCGCGCGCTTCACGCTCGATGCCAACGAGAACTATCCTGACATTCGTGTCTTCAAGGCCCACTGGGATCACTGGATGGCGCGGACGCGGCTCGCAGATTGGCTTCGGCAGGGACTGCTTCTCGTGGAACAGCCGCTGCACCGGGACAGTTCGTTCGCGTCCGACACCGGCGCGGCGCTTTCGTCGTGGCCGCAGCATCCGCCATTCATCATCGACGAAGCCGATGCCTCGCTCGACGATTTGCCGCGCGCCCTCGCGCTCGGTTATGCCGGCACCAGTCACAAGAACTGCAAGGGGCTCACCAAAGGCTTGGCCAACCTCGCCCTGCTCCACCACCACGGCCACGGCACTATTCTCAGCGGCGAGGATCTCTCCAACATTGGCCCCGTCGCCCTTCTCCAGGATCTCGCCGTCATGGCCGCGCTCGGTATTCCTCACATTGAACGCAACGGCCACCACTACTTCCGCGGCACCAGCATGTTTCCGCCGGAGACCGGCGAATCGCTGATCGCGGCGCACCCGGATTTGTACGATGCGAAAGATGGCTTTGCCGCGCTGCGCATTCGCGATGGCATCGTGGATGTGACCTCCGTTGCCGGCGCGCCATTGGGAATAACCGGACAGGAAGTGATTGCCGGTTTTGTTCCGGGCTTGCCGGAATCGCGCGCACTGGGAGTGGCGGGTTGCAGCCGCCATTGATAACCACGCCGCAGGCCACTCTAAATAAGACACGGCTAGCCCGTGGATCACGGCATCGTGCGGACGGAGCGCCGCGCCGCTGGAGTGCTCCTGGAGTGCGCTTCGCGGAGGTTGTAAATTGCGGCTGCAACCCGCCACTCCCGGTGCGCTCCGGCTCCGCCGGCCCGGCCCGCGTGCCAAATTGCTTGCGCTGAATCTCTGCGGCTGGCATTTATCACGCATGGCTTTGCCTCCCCTCCGGCCTCTCCTGATCCTTGAATCATCGCCATGAAAACCGCCTCGATTCTATCATGCCTGATTTGGCCGGTGATCTGCATTCTTCTTGTATCCTGCGCGGCGGCCCCTCCTGAGCCCATGTATACCGGTCCTCTGCCAAAGCGACCCGCGAGATGGCCTTCCACACAAATTACTTGCCCCGACGAACCCTCTCGCGGCTGGGAGGCGATGTACGGGATCTGGGAAACCGCTCTGAAGCGATCGCCCGCGAATCCGGCCGTCACCAAAGAGCTGCGCAGGCTCATCGCTGACAAACGGACACCGCTGACATTTTTGGGGGGATGCCGCCACGAAGCCGCTGGCCGAGCGGTTCCGCCGCAGTCTCATTCTTACGGGTGCGAATCGCTTCGGCAGCCCTTGCGCGGCGACGGCGCTGTAGTCTTTCTCAATGGCACGGCGGCCATCCGTGCCCGCTACGCGGTCCAGGCAAAGTGTCGTCACGGGCTTCCCTTTACGAACTTCTTACATGTCAGGTGAGGACAGCAGCGGGCGGCGGCGTATTCTGTGCGGCCTGTTCCAGGAAATGAACGCGCCAAACGTGTTCATTGTCACACCGGGTTGCTCCTGGCCCTCCACTGCCCCTCCTCTCATGAAACTGCTCCGCTCTCTTCTCGCTGTCGTCTTTCCGCTCGCTGCCGCCGCGCAGGACGCAGCTCCACCTCCACCCGTGGCGCCGCCACCCGCCAAAGAGCGCACGATCTACGTTCCCTACGAAGATTTGACAAAAGCCATGGGCGACAAAAGCCAGGGTGTTTTTCTGCCTTACGCGGAGTTTCTCGAAATGTGGAATCAGCTTAACCTCCAGCGAAAGCAGGAAGCCGAAAAGCCGCCAGCCGATGCCGTGCTCTCGGCGGCGCAATTCACAGGAAAGGTGGACGGCGATGTCGTGGTGACCGAGGCGGTGCTGAAAGTGGAGTCGTTCAAGGAGCAGGGCTTTGCCGTGCTCCCGCTCGCACCGGCGGGCCTTGCGATTTCCAGTGCGGAGACGGGCGGGGCTATTCTGCGGCTGGGCGAAAAGGGGCACGAAGTTATCCTCACAAAAAAAGGCCCTGCGGAATTGAAACTCACCTTCATGACGAAGCTGACGCGCAACGCGGGTCGTGTGGAATTGCCCCTGCTGCTGCCACGGGCACCGGTGACCCGTTATTCGCTGACGGTGCCGGAGGTTGGCTGGGAGTTTCAAGTCGCGCCCGGAGGTGCCTTTACCGCCCAGCCGGCGGCGGATGGAAAGCAGACAATCCTCGAATTTTTCAACGGCGGTGAGGCCGATGCGGTGAAAGTTTCGTGGCAGAAACAGGGCGGCGGCGCGGTGCTCACGCCGCTGCTGTTCGCGGAGTCCTCACAAACCGTGCGCGTGGCACCCGGCGCGGTGCAGACTTCACTGACCATTGACTGGCGCATCCTGCGCGCGGGAGTGGACAAGTTCGTCTTCTCTGTGCCGCAGCCGCATCAGGTGCTCAGCGTTACCGGCGAAAATATCCGCGAGTGGACGCCCGGCGAAGTGAAGGACGGCGTTCAGGAAGTGATTGTGCAACTCCACGCGCCCGCCCGCGATGCGGCAAAGCTTCTGGTCGAACTGGAAGCGCCGCTCAACGAATTGCCCGCTTCAGTCAATGCGCCGCAAGTTACGTTGGGCGGAGTCCTCCGTCAGCGCGGCACGGTCACGGTTTCGGCGGCGGAGGAGTTGGATGTCGCACTCGAAAAACCAGCCGGCCTCAGCCAGCAGGCGATGGCTGTGGCCAAAGACGCCGCGCCGGTGCTGGGCCATTTCCGTTATCTGCAAACGCCGTGGAGCCTCACGCTCGCCGCGAAACGCGCCGAGCCGGTCATCGAAGCGTCGAGCGCCGTGCGCGTCACAGTGGAGCCGGATGCGCTGAACTTTCTCGCACGATTCGATTTCGAAGTGAAGCGCGCGGGCATCTTCGATCTGCGGCTCAAAGTGCCGGGAGGTTGGACAAACATCGAATCGTCAGGCGAGGTCGTGGAGTCCTCACGCCCGGTGACGGAGAAAGAAGCGGAGTTCCTCGATGTCAGGCTGAAGTCGCGCACGCTGGGAAAATTCACCGTGAATGTCAGTGGCCGGCAGCTGCGGGCGAGTGCGGCGGAGGACGTAACGCTGCCCGTTTTCGCCGTGCCTTCCGCGACGCGGCATGAATCCATTACCGGCGTGTTTCTGCACGAAAGTCTGGATGCGAATTCAAAGGATGCCGGCTCGCTCAAGCCGGACGACGCGCAGAAAATCGCGGACCAACTGCCGCCGCCCGACGGCCAGAAATCAGGCGGCGTGCCGGTGCTCGCCTTCCGCCATCGCGAGGCCGATCCCAAGCCGGTCGTGCTGGCCCTGACACAAAAGCCGGCGCAGGTCACCGGCGATGTACTCACCCTGGTGCAGCTCCGCGAGCAGGCGGTCAAAATTCACTGGTGGATCAACTATCAGGTCGCCTACGCGCCCGTGGATGGTTTTGTGATTTCGCTGCCGCAGGAGATCGCGGCCAGTCTGCGCGTCGAGGGCAGCACGGTGAAGGAGACGAAGAAGGACTACAAACCCACCGCCGAAGAAGCCCCGGCCCCGCCTGCGGATCGCGTCTTCTGGCGCATCGCCCCGCGAGACCGCAAGACAGGTACGGTCGCCGTTGAACTCACTCTGGAGATTCCCGCGCCCGTCTTTGAAGCCGGCAAGCCCGCGGACATCAAGCTGCCGGAGATCACGCTGCATGGCGTGTCGCAGGAGACCGGGCAGACGGCGGTGGTGAAGGACGCGGCGCTGGAAGTGCTCAAGGACACCGTGACGGGCATGGAGAGCATTGATCCCCGCGAACTCCGAGCGCCACTGGCCACGGAGGCCGGCGTCATCCTCGCATGGAAACAACTCCGGCACCCGCTGAGCCTGACACTTTCCGTGACGCGCAATGTCTGGCTGCCGGTGCCGCAGTCCATCATTACATGGATGGTGCTGCGCACTGCCGTTTCCCACGACGGCGCGGCCACTACGGAAGCCGTGCTGTGGGTGAAGAACAACGGCCAGCAACTGCTCACTGTGGCGCTGCCGCCGGGCGGCCGCATTCTCTCCGACGTGCAGACCGGTGCCACACCGCAGCAGCCGCAGCGCCGCGCCGGCAGCGATGATCTTCTTATCAAACTGCCCTCCGCCGCCGGCGATCAGGCGGGTCGCGAAGTGCCGGTGCGTTTTGTCTATGAAGTCCGCCCTGACAAAGCGCAAACGATGGGCTGGTCCGGCGAGATCGAGCTAACACCGGCGAAAGTTACCGACAGCACGGTGCTGCAAACTCACCAGACGCTGTGGCTGCCTGCGGATTTCCGTTATCTCGATTTCGACGGTCCCATGCGCGTGCAGCGGTCGTCGGAATCATGGTCCTCCGTCCGCGAACGCCTGCGTTCCCTGATCCCTGCGCTCGCCCCGGACGTGGAGCCTGTCATTTCCGCCAAAGGCACCGAGCCACCCGCCGCGCCGGAGGCGAAGGGAGGATTCACATTCCATGTTCCGTCCGACGGCCAGAAGCACGTCCTCCGCCGGCTCGATGCCGCCGCACCGGTGACGATCAGTTATCGCAGCCGCCGGTGGGACAACACGCTTCATGCCTGCGGATTGTTTCTCGCCTTCCTCGGGGGCCTGCTGATGCTGCGCCGTTCTCTGGAGTTTAAATGTGTGTGGTTCGCGGTCTTCGGGCTGGCTCCATTGATCCTGATGCGCCTCGTGCCCGCGGGAGTGGCTGCGCCGGTGCAGTCAGTGGCGCTCGGCACCGTGCTGGCCGCGGGTGTGTGGCTGCTGGCGGGGATCAGAAACAGAAAGAAGAAAGTGAAACCGGAGTCAAAACCGGCACGGCCAGTTCGCCAGACGCCCGCCCCCGTCGAGCCGGCGGCGGAGCCAACTCCGGAACCTCAATCTCCCTCCGCCTGAGGCCATGAGAGTTCTCGATTTTCTCAGACGCGGGTGCAGAAGCGTGGCGTGGGCTTCCAGCCCACCGGTAGCTTCAAGGAATACAGGTGGGCTGGAAG
>JANNVM010000524.1:0-4582 GCA_031414455.1 Verrucomicrobiota bacterium | reverse complement strand
CTGACCGGCAGTGAGAAGGGGCTGGCCGGGTATTGGAATTTCGATGACGGCACGGCGAAGGATGTTTCTCCCGGCAAGCACGACGGCACGCTGAACGGCACGCCGGCCTTCGGGGAGGAAGCGCTTCCTGCGAAGGACTCGCTGCGCTCTGTGGAGGTGGCGTATCTCACCGGGAAAATCACCGGACCGGATGACACCGCGGCGAACATGGACGTGTTCATTCGAGAAGGCTCCCGGCGGCTCGCGAGGGCGCGCACTGACAAGAACGGCGAGTATCGCGTGTCGGTCGTCACCGGCACCGGCCCGATTGATGTTTATGCGTCAGGGAGAACCCACGTGGCCGGCGAGTCGGGCATTTCTTTGAAACCCGGGGAGGAGCGGCGCGTGGACCTGCAGTTGCAGCCGGCGCAGTTGGCCGGGCGCGTGCTCTCAGCGGACGGGACACCGCTGCCGGGCATCGCGCTGGAGTTGATTCAGTCGAAGGACGACACCGCGGCATTCAGCGCGCTGACAACAGAGGCGGGAGGCGCTTTCAACTTCGGCGCTCAGCCGCCGGGCCGCTATCTGGTGCGGGCGGCGCTCGCTTCCGGTCCGGTGCTCTACGACGACGGCAAGCCGCTGGAGATAACCGCCGGCACCGTGCTGACCGGCCTCGAATTCAAACTGCCGGAGTCGGCCGCCGTCCCGGCACCGCCGGTCCAGCCAGTGCAGCCGGCTTTGGGTCCGGGACTCATCACCGATGCCGGCAACCGCGCGTTGGAACTCGACGGCAACGGCAGCTACGTCGAGCTGCCGCCGGACATCATTCGCGGGCTGGAGGAAGTGACTGTGGAAGGCTGGGTGCGCTGGGATGAGTTCCGCGACTGGTCGCGTTTTTTCAGTTTCGGCGAAGGGGTGTATCGGCTCGGTGCCATGAATAAGGAATCCAGTGGCACCATTTGGGCCGTGATCGACGCGGTCGAAAATAATGCCAAAACCCAAAATTCTATATCATCTTCCGTCGCTGTGACTGCCGGGCGATGGGCCCATGTGGCTGTGGTGGCCGGCAAAGATGGGATGAGCGCTTATCTGGACGGCGTGCTCGTCGGGAAGGAGCCGCGAGCGGTTCTTTCCCTGCTGAAGGGAGCCAGCGAGAACCGCCTCGGAGCCGCCGGATCTGACAATGGCGAGGGACCTTTGCGCGAGTTGCACGGCGCGATGGATGAGGTGCGGGTGTGGAAAGTTGCACGCACCGTGGAGCAAATCCGCGAGAACCTTCTGAAACGACTAGCCGGCACCGAGCCGGGCCTGGCGGGACTGTGGAATTTCGACGATCCGGCGTATCCGGGCCGCGATGCGACGCCGAATCATCACGATGGGAAGTTGATGGGCAATGCACGAGCTGCGGTTCCGGCAAACGCGGTCGCAGCCGTGCAGAGTGTGGTGCTGATCGCAAGCGCCCCCAATTCCGTGCTCCAACTCGACGGCAGCGATGCAAGCTTTGTGGATCTTGGAAGTTCCGCACCCGTTCTTGGCGTTCCGTTTTCGATGGAGGCTTGGATCCGGCTGGCTGAAGGCAAGGATCGCCCGTGGCGCGGACTCTTTGGCGGCGGCGGTGGAATCGATGGAAGGATTGGGGCCACGCGTTCTCCACATCTCGACGTCCTGCCGGGCGGGATTCTACAGGGAGGATTTGGAAGCGGCAGCCAACATGTGAACTTCACGATGCCCACGGGCCTCGTGCCGGCAGGTTCATGGTGTCATGTCGCGATGACGTATGATGGAAGCGTTCTGCGAGCCTACGTGAATGGCATGGAGGTGACCATCAAGCCAACCACTGAAACGCCGCTGGTCGAGCCGGTCCGTTGGATCGGCAAGGTTCTGGGGGCTTTCAATGGACAAATGGACGAGGTCCGCTTCTGGAACGTAGAGCGCACCAAGGACGAAATCCGTGAGAGCCTGACGAAGCAACTCACCGGGAACGAGCCGGGGCTGGTGGGGCTGTGGAATTTCGACGACCCGGCGAACCCGGGCCGGGATGCGTCCCCGAATCATCATGACGGGAAATTGATGGGCAACGCGCGTGTGGTGCCGGCTTCCGTCGAGGATAATTCCCCGGCACGGGTATTCACGGTCACGATCTCCAGCAGGCTGACCGATGGGGCGGGAAAACCGCAGCCCGGAGCGGAAGTGCAGTTGCTGCAAGGCGCGCGGAAGATCGCCTCGGCCAAATCCGGCGCGGACGGGAACTGCTTCCTCATTACCACCGCGAATGGGCAGCCGTATCGGCTCACGGCGTCTTTTGGACAATCGGAGGCGGTCTCCGCGGAGATGCCACTCAAGCCGGGTCCGAATAAGATCGACATCCAACTGCGCGACACGCTGCGAATCTCCGGCACTCTTTCCGGACCCGACGGGCTGCCGCGGCGCGGGGTGAAAGTAGAGGCGGTGAGCGCGGACGGTGCGGTGGCGAAGTTTTCGGTGAGCAATGCGAAGGGGGAATTCATCCTGCGCCGGCTGCCGGACGGTGAATACACAGTGCGGGCCGCCGGTGTTGAATTGGACGAGGGGAACGCCTTGGCGGTGAGTGCGGACGCACCGCTTTCGGATTTGAAGCTCACCCAGCTCACCCTTCCCGCCAACGCCGCGCTAGAGCCTCCGCCGGCGGAGAACCGGGCACTCGTTCTCGATGGCAAGGGCCAGTATGTGAATCTGCCGGCCGGAATGTTTGGGAACCTGCAGGAGACGACGATCGAGGCGTGGGTGCGCTTTGGCTCGCTCAAGAACCACAACCGGTTTTTCAGCTACGGCTCCCCTAATATCCACGGATTAGACGGATTGTCTCTCGGACAAATGGGACCAGCATCTCCAGGATTGAGTTTTAGAATCGTGAGTTTCCCGAAGGACAATGTAGGAGGGTATAAAGAAACGTGGGGAAGTAATGTGGAGCGGCCTGGCGTGCTGGAGGAACGGCGATGGTGCCATGTCGCCGTGGTCATTGACGCCCTTGAGACGCGGCTTTACTTCAACGGTGCGCTGGCGGGAGCCCGGCCCAAAGGGCCCAAAGCAACTATCAGCTTCACGGATCTCGCTGCAGATAGTCCGGCGCACCTCGGCTGGTGGCCCCAGGCGGGATTCTCTTTCTCCGGGGGCATCGATGAAGTCCGCGTCTGGGCGGCGGCGCGCACGGGTGACGAAATCCGCGCGGCGATGTTTCAGCGCCTGAGCGGCCGGGAGGATGGGCTGGCGGGGCTGTGGAATTTCGACGATCCCGACAAACCAGGCCGGGACGCCACGCCCAACAACTTCGACGGCGAGATGGTGAAGAACGCCGCTGCGAAGCCCGAATCCCTTCCGTCGGCGGCGACGGAGATCGCTCAATGGTCCCGCCTGTCCGGTGCGACCACCGACACTGACGGGCGGGCCTTGCGCGGGGTGGAATTGCGGCTTGAGCGGGGCGAAAGCGAATTGTTGGAAGTGAAGAGTGATGAGGGCGGGAGTTATTCGTTATTCGTCCGCGGCTCTGCGGAGCCGTGGCGTCTCTCGGCCCGGTCCGGCGACCGGTCGGCGGTGCAGCCCGACGTCGTGCTTTCGGAAGGCGAGCAGGAGGTGAACCTCACGCTGCGCGACGCCGCGGCGATGTCGGGCCATGTGCTCGCGCCGGACGACAGCCCGCTGCCAACGGTGGTGGTACAGGCGGTGCCGGAAGAAGACGCCGCGCCGGCCCCGGACGAGCCGGGATTGGTCTGCGAGATTTTCCCGCGCAGTGGACTCAATGCCTTTCCCGGGATTCCGGACGAGGAGAAGCCTGCGGTGCGGCGGACGGATGCCGTCGTGGATGTCGCGCTGAAGAACCAGAGTGCGTTTACCCAGACCGGTTTCTACGCGCGCTGGACGGGAAAAGTCAGGATCGCGGAGGCCGGCAAGCACACCATTTTCCTCGCCGCGAACGACGCGGGGCGGTTGTCGCTGGATGGGAAGCTGGTCGTTTCTTCGGCGTCACAGGGAGGTGGCGGCACGACGACCCTGGATGACATCGAGAAGTCCGCCGAACTCGAACTCACCGCGGGAGACCACGATTTGCTGCTCGAATTCTACAACAGCGTGGGCCGCGATGGCGTCCGGCTCTCGTGGTCCACAGACCAAATGCCAAAGCAGGTCGTGCCCGCCGGCGTGTTCTTCCACAGTCCCGGCAAGCCCGTCACCCTCACCGCCGTCACTGATGCCCGCGGTCGCTATCGCATCCCGAAAGCCTTCCCCGGACGTTACACCATGCGGGCGCACATTCCCGGCGGCTTAAGCGCCTTCGATAAGGGCCGCGTGCACACCGTGGACGGCGAAAACGCGCTGACGAAGCTCGACTTCATCCTGCCGCCGTTCAAAAAGGGGCGCTGGAAAAACTATTCGCACCTCGACGGATTGGCTGGGGACAGTGGATTGTGTACGTTCCAGGCGTCCGACGGTGCGATGTGGTTCGGTACCGATATGGGCGCCTCGCGGTTCGACGGGCGGGAGTTTAAGACCCTGAGCACGCAGGACGGGCTGCCGGACACTGGGGTCTTGGCGATTGCCGAAGCGCCTGCCGGCGTCCTGTGGCTGGCCA
>JANNVM010000523.1:0-4398 GCA_031414455.1 Verrucomicrobiota bacterium | reverse complement strand
GGGCGTCCAGCGCGGACTCTACATTTCCAGTGCGGTGCTCCTTCTCGCTGTCTTCCTCGGCTGCAAGTGGCTGACAAAAACCAAGTTCGGCCTCGTGCAGCGCGCTGTGCGCGACAGTGAAACCCGGGTGCTCTTTTCCGGTTATGCTGCGGCGAACTACAAACTTTTCATTTTTGTCGTGTGCGCCATGATCGCCGCCGTGGGTGGCGCGCTCTATGTGCCGCAGGTCGGCATCATCAATCCCAGCGAAATGACGCCGGAGAAATCCCTCGAAGCCGTCGTCTGGGTCGCCATCGGCGGACGCGGCACGCTGCTGGGCCCCGTCATCGGTGCCGTCACCGTCAACGCCTTGAAAAGCTGGGCCACACGAGCCTATCCGGATCTCTGGCTGCTCATCCTCGGCGGGCTTTTCGTCCTCGTCGTGCTCTTGATGCCGAAGGGAATCGTCGGCCTGCCAGCGCAAATCAAAGGCCTCGTGCAGCGTCTCCGCTCCCGCGGCGAGATCGCCGCGGCTGAACCCGCCGAATCCCCCGCCGCCAAATGAGTCAGATACCCTTCCTTCTCGCCGCCGAAGGCCTTAACAAAAGCTTCTCCGGATTCCATGCCATCAAAGACCTTTCCTTCTACCTCGACGAAGGCGAACTCCGCACCGTCATCGGTCCTAACGGAGCCGGAAAAACTACGTTTCTTGATTTGATAACCGGCCGGACAAGGCCTGATAAAGGGACACTCCAGTTTAAGGGGGAGAAGAACCTGCTCGCGCTCAGTGAGTACGAAATCTACCGGCTCGGCATCGGGCGAAAGTTTCAAACCCCGACGGTCTATACGGATCACACCGTGTTTGAGAATCTGGTGCTCAGTCTCGAAGGTTCCCGCGGTGTCTTTCACTCCTTGTTTTCCCGGCTCAAGGCCGCGGAAAAACAACGGATCGAAAGCATTCTGGAAACCATCAACCTCAAGGATCGCGCACAGTGGAAAGCCGGGGCGCTGGCACACGGTCAGAAGCAGTGGCTGGAGATCGGAATGCTCCTCGCGCAGAACGCGAAACTGCTGTTGGTGGACGAACCCGCCGCCGGCATGACTGACGAAGAAACCTACCGAACGGGTGAACTGCTGCTCTCTCTCGCCGGTAAACACACCATCGTCGTCATTGAGCACGATATGACCTTCGTGCGCCAGATTTCCAAAGGCCGCAAAGTCACCGTGCTGCATCAGGGATCCGTTCTTTGTGAGGGTGCTGTAGATCAGGTGCAGAGCGACGAGCGCGTCATCGAAGTGTATCTCGGAAGGAAATCCAAAGCCGCATGAGCGCCATGAACGTCCTCGAAGTCAATTCGCTTCATGCCTCCATCGGCGGCAGCCGCATTCTGCGTGGCGTGCAGTTCAACATCCCTCCGAAATCCGTCTTCTGCCTGATGGGCCGCAACGGCGTCGGCAAGACCTCCACGTTGCGCGCCATCGTGGGCCTCCTGCCTTCGGACTCGGGCACCGTCACGCTCGCGGGCCAACCGCTCCAGCGACTGCGGCCGGAAAACCGTGCCCGCTGCGGCATCGGCTATGTGCCCCAGGGACGTGAAATCTTCCCGCAACTGACAGTCGAGGAAAACCTCCATATCGGCGCCACGGCACGCGGGAAAAAACTGACCAAAGAACTGGACCGCGTCTATGCCCTGTTCCCGATTCTGAAGGAGTTCCTCCCGCGAAAAGGCGGCATGCTCTCCGGTGGCCAGCAACAGCAACTCGCCATCGCCCGGGCTTTGCTCACCGATCCCAAACTGCTCATCCTCGACGAGCCGACCGAAGGCATTCAGCCCAACATCATTGATCAAATCGGCCAGGCGATCAAACTGCTCCAGCGCGGCGGCCATCATAACGAAGCCGGACTGCTGACCGATGTCGCCGTGCAGCTCAGGGAGTTGCGCCGCGACGGCCAGCATCCTTCCGCGCCGGAGATCGACGAAGCCGCAGAGCTCGTGAACCGGCTGCGCCGCGACGGAACGCACAAGGCTCCCGAGGCACTACACGCCGTTGCGGTCATGATGGATTCCATCCGGAGCACGGGACCGCACGACGGCATGGCCCTCGCCGAGGAGATCGGCTCCGCTCTCAAACAACTCCGCAGCGAGGGCACGATGAGTATCCTGCTCGTTGAGCAATACCTCGATTTCTGCAAAGAACTCGGCGACAGCTTCGCCATCCTCGAGCGCGGTGCTGTCGCCGCCGCCGGCCCCATGGACGCCCTGACGGATGACGTGGTGAAGGAATTCCTCACGGTGTGAGCCGGAGCGCGAAGCTTCCGCTCGTTGTCAAGGTCCTCTGAATGCGGCATCGGCACCGCCTTCCTCACCGCCGCCACCAACGCCGCCCCTGGCTCCACTCCCAAAATTGAGCGTACCCTGTGCTCCGACTCTGGAACGCTGTGTCCCGCAAAGCATCGCGTTCCCATGATGTCCTGCGTCACCGCCGCCGGGAGATCACTATAAGCAGAACGTATGAAAACAGTGTCGCCGCGGCGGATGGTTCGGGAATAAAGCGGAAATCAGGAAGTGTCTCCAATCGGTCTTCGAACGCGATGCCGTAAAGCGTGACTACTGGAACAGTGGTTCCGTTCTGCACCCGCAAGTCTGCGAACCCGAAGAAAGCAGGTCCGTTGAAAGCTGTGTAGGCGCGAAGGGGCAGCAGGTGGCGCTCACCGTCCAGCCAAGCACCCTGCGGCGATTCGCCCACATTCGGTCGGTACCGGGTCAGGAAATGGGAGGCGGGTGGCCTCCCAAGGGGAAAACTAGACGCACCCAATAGCATGCCTTCCGTCCATGGGACGGCGTTGGAATTGTCCAGCGGGGCTACAATATCAGTTCGGGTTCCAGTGAAAAAACCGAACGCGTGGGTTTGGGCATACAAAAACTCACCCGCCTCTATCACTATATTGGCTCCGATTACAAATTGGGCCTGTCGGCCTCCCACCGTAATGAACACGTCAGCACTCCCGAGCGAAGTGGCTGTAAGACTCTGCGTTCCTGCATAAACAATCACGGTTGCCGCTGACGAACCGCCGCGCGCGGCAAGCAGGAGTCCACACAAGAGAACAGCGCTAGATTTCATACCTCCAAGCTAGGGAGCACGCATTTCAAGTCAAACCGTTTGCAACCGGTTGGCAAAGAATGGGGAATATTCTGCCCCAGTCATCGCGGCGGCTGCATGAACAGGGCTTACGCTTGAAGCAACCGCCACAGGCTTCCTGACCGTAGAAAGGCCTCCCCGGTGCTGATTCGGCAGGTCGGAAATGTCCGCAGCTGCCGTTTTTTGATGAGGTTCTGGTTCCGCGGACTCAATGAACGTCCCCGATCATTGGCATGGATTCTGCGTTCTCTTGCCTTTTCGCGACTCCGGCACTCATGCGACACCGAATTCTCTCCCTCTCCCTTCTCTTGCCCGCGCTTTGCCTGCTCCTTGCGGTGCCGGCGTTCGCCCACCACCTGCCGCCGGGCATGGAGGAGGTGGATGAATTTGCGGACGGTGCCTCGTTTCTCATGGGAATGAATCATCCGCTGAGCGGTCTGGATCATCTCCTGGCGGCGCTGCTCACCGGCGTGGTGGCCGCCCGGTTTGGTAAAGGCGGCCGGGTCGGGGTGCTGGCCGCGGCGACAGGCGGGCTGTTCGCGGGGGGACTCGCGGCGCAGTTGCCGGCAGGTGAGGCCATGCTGCTGGCGTCGGTGATCGCGGCGGCGGGGATTGCCTTTTTCCGATCAGCGCGGGCGCTGCAGGTGGGGGCGGGCGCGCTGGTGCTTTTCCAGATATGGCACGGCAATGCTCATGCCACCGAGGCTCCGCTCACGGTGACGCGAGGGTATTATTTGGCCGGAGCCGGCACGGCGACGTTGCTGACCATGATCCTCGGACTCTCGCTCGCTCTACTTGCCCGCCGCTGGATGCCGGCGCTACAGAGTGAAGTCCAAACGGCCTGACAATTCCTCATGCATCTCTCTCCGCGCGAACAGGAAAAACTGCTCATTGTCGTGGCTGCAGACGTCGCCCGGCGGCGGCGTGACCGCGGTCTAAAACTTAATCACCCGGAATCCGTGGCCATCATCACGGCGGAAATCATGGAAGGCGCGCGCGACGGGCGCTCGGTTTCCGAATTGATGAGCTATGGCACCACGATCGTGAAGCGCAGCGAAGTCATGGAAGGCGTGCCCGAGATGATTCACGAAGTCCAGGTAGAGGCGACATTCCCGGACGGCACCAAACTGGTTACCGTCCACAACCCCGTGCGCTGACCTCATGATCCCTGGCGAAATTATCAATCCTCCGGGCGCACCGCCGCTGGAAGCCAACGCCGGTCTGGCGACGCGTATGCTCATCGTGGCGAATACCGGTGACCGTCCCATCCAGGTGGGC
>JANNVM010000522.1:0-10791 GCA_031414455.1 Verrucomicrobiota bacterium | reverse complement strand
GGCGCGATGACAAACCCGCCCCACTTAAACGTGACAACCCGGTCCCCCGGGGGGTAATTCTCCGCTTCGCCCACCATACTGAAGGGCTGCAACTTCCGGTAGCGGGCCAATTCCGATCCGTCCGGGCCGAAAGTCACGGATTCATTTGCGCCGCAGCCTGTGGTATTCACGGCGAGGCCGGCCATAAGAGCGATACCAAACTTCCGCGCCAGCCCGGCTAATGCGGCTTCTGTTTCGGCTGCACCCGCAGTCGCCGAGACGACATCTTGGCTGAACCCGCTCATGGACATTTCGGGCAGCACCACCAGCGCTCCGGGGGAGGGACGCACTTCTTCCAGCATCCCGCTGAGACGGGCGAGGTTTGCAGCGGAATCATGCCAGGAAATGGCGGTTTGCAGGCCAATCAGGTCCATAGATGGTGTTTGAGAAGAATTGAGTGAGTGGACAGAGAATAAGTAATGGTAAAAGCCAGAATAGCAAGAATCAATGGAATACTAAGGTTGATTGAGAATCGCGAGAGGAGATTATGTCATTTCCGCGACGCTACTTGAGTCTGGAAATTAGCATTGGTCTATGAAAAGCTCCAATTTTGCATAATAATTATATTTCCAGTGGACATACTGATTTGCCGCAGCTATATTTAGACTCACTTTTAAGAATTAATTTTAATTTCAAAAATGACTTTAGCTCGCTCCACAGACTCCAATCACCGTCTTCACGGGGTGTTGGCGTGGCCGGCGGCGACGATTCTCGCAGCGATCGCAGCGGGTGCCCCTCTGGAGCAGACCGGTCAGCAGTTTTCAAGTGTGGCCCGCGTTCCGATTCGATCCGAATACGTCCCTCCGCCTGCCCCGGGGCCTGTGAGTCTGACGACGCAACTGATCCCCGTTGCATCCGTGATCCCGCTGCTGCCGGATGGTGACGAAGATCTCACCTATGAGCCGGAGCCCATCATCGAAGCTAACAAGCGCTGGACGTTTTCTTTGGAGGCCCGGTCTGTTTACGATGACAACATTTTCCTGAGCACCGAAGGCAACGAGAAGAGTGACGTCGTATTTCTGCTGACCCCGTCCGTCACCTATCGCCGCGGGGACAGCACCGGCCGGCAGGGAAGTTACCTCACCGCGACCTATAGTCCGTCGGCCAGCTTCTTTGTGGATGACAGCAGCGAGAACAGCCTGGATCATACGGTACGGTTTGATGGTCAGAAGCGTTTCGGTAAACTCGCGGTTGGCCTGGACGCACGGTATCAGCGATTGTCCGGCGCAACGGTGGAACTGAGCGACCGCGTGGATCGCGACGAGGCGGGGGTGGCGGTGCGCGCGCGCTATAATTTCAGTGGCCGCACCAGCGCCGAGGCGCGTACGGCATGGAATACGGTGAACTATCGGGAGTCCGGACTCGCCGACTACGACGAATGGGTTGCGGAATCGTTCATTGGTTATCAATTCAGCGGCCGCACCCGGGTGGCGGCGGGCGGTGCTGTCGGCACGATGAATGTGGATGGCAGCGGATCACAGGACTTCACCCGTGGCCTTGTTAAGGTAACGACGGAAGCGGGCGGCAAGCTGACACTTGATGCGAAAGGTGGTGTGGAACACCGCACCACCGGCGCAGGCTCTCATACGACCCCGGTTTTCAACGTCACTGCTGCTTATCGTCCGACCGGACGCACGTCCATCGCTGCCAGCCTCTACCGCGAGGTTACAGCGAGCGGTTCCATCGAAGATGAAAACGTCACTGTCACGGGCGCGGCGGTACGGGTGCAGCAGAAAATGGGGCGGCGTTTCACAGCGGGCGTGGAAGCTGGCTGCGAACAACTCGAATATGTCGCGACTGAAGCCGGTGCCGCGGAGAGCGGGCGTGAAGACGAGTATTTCTTCATTCGTCCGAGCCTGCGCTACGAGATCAGGGAAGGCCGTCGCGCCGAGATTTACTACAGCCTGCGCCGGGACGATTCGAATCTTAACAACTTCGACTTTGATGCCAATCAGGCCGGTCTGGGTCTCGCCTTCGATTTTTAGATACTCCTCAATCTGACCGCTTTCCTCTCAACGCGCGAAAACTTACCATGCACATTCCGATTAAACTCATGCCAGTAATTCTGTACGGAGTGCTGGCTGGTGCCGCACCGGCACAGGAGGTCCGCAAGGCGATCACCGTGCCGCGGCAATCCGAGTCCTCGTCTTACGCGTTGCGGGCCGGCGATACCGTGGAGATCCGCATGTTTAAACACGATGAAATCAGCGTGCGCGGCCCGGTGGGCGCGGATGGCACAGTGGCGCTGCAATTCATCGGGAGCATTCCCATTGCCGGACTAACTCCTGGTCAGGCGCGTGCCCGAATCGAGGCGCTGTATGCCGACGGCTGGTTCAAAAAGCCGCAGGTGGCGGTGAACGTCGTGGAGTATGCCCGCGCGACAATCACCGTGACCGGGCAGGTGAACAGGCCCGGCACCTTCGCCCTTTCACGAAACCGAAGCATGACGCTGCTCGAAGCCATCGGCACGGCGGGGCACTTTAAGAACACCGCTAATCAGAAGCATGTGCTCCTGAAGCGCGGCGGCAGGACTTACGAGGTCAACGTGAGGAACATCCTCAAGAACCCTGAGACGGACGTGACCCTTCGCGACGGGGACATCATCTGGGTCAAGGAAGCCATTCTCTAACCATCCCGGTCCATGTCCCTGTTTAATGAAAGTCAAAACGACGGCGGTCTCAACCCGTTGACCGTTGAATCCCTTCGCCACGAACCCGACCCCTTGCTGCGGCAAATGCAACTGCTCAGCGCGCTCATGGAAAAGCCGGCGGAGGAGCCGCCATCCATTGATTTCGGCTTTTTCGGACGGGGGCTGCGCCGTTTTTGGCCTGTGCTCGTGGTATCGACCGTTCTGTGCCTTGGCGCAGCCTGCTTTTATTTGAAGAGGACGCCAACGCTCTACCTCGCACTCGGCGAAATCGGTGTGGGCCAGGAGCGCAATGAACTACTGCCTTCCAATGCGATGCGCGGAGAGGATCTCAAATCGCTGGAAATGCTGAAGAGCATCGAGCGGGAAATCGCCGGGCAAAACGTGCTCCTGGAGATCGCCCGCCGTTTCAAAATGCATCATGATCCCACGCTCGCCGGAACTCGTGCCGCGGAGGGACTCGCGGACGATCAAGTCGTCGTGGCGCTGAGCCGGCGCGTCACCGCCAGTCTTGAGCGCGGCACGCGGAACATCGTCATCAGCGTCGAGGATACCGAGCCGCAGCGTGCGAAGGATATTTGCCAGGCAATTCTGGACATTGTCGTGCGGCGTGATCCCGGTGCGGCCTCCGCATTGAGAGATAAGGTGATCCCCGCACTGGAGAATCAGGCCGTCGAAGCCAGAAAACGCATGGACACCTCTCAGGCCGCGGTGAACGCGTTCCGGGAAAAGTCTCCGAATCTGCCGCTCGAAGAGATGCCATCGGAGATAAAGTCCAACGCGTTCGAAGACCGGCTCAAGGCGCTTAACAGTGATACGGTGAGGGCTGAAGAGGAACTCAACACCACGGAGACGCTTGTTGCCCGCATCAACGCAGCCGGCAACAGCATCAACGCGCTTCTCGCAGTGCCCGGTCTCGGCACCGAGGAGGCGGTAGTCGCTCAGCGCAAAGCTCTAGCCGAAGCGCAGGCGAAATTTGCCGAAACCGATTACGGCCCCCGGCATCCGACATACCGTGCGATGCAGCAGCAGTTGTCGGAACTTGCCGGTGGTTTGCTGCAGACTCTGCAGACCAGCGGCAAAGTTGAGCGCGCCCGCCATGAGAAAGCCAAAGGCAATCTGCAACGCATCGAATCACAACTGGACGCACTCAAACAGCAGCAGAGCAGTTTTGCGGTCGTCGCCGGGGATTTTCAAAAACTGGCGCGGGAACTGAAATCCTCGCGGGAGAGTTACTCCGCCGTGCTCGGCCGGCTCAATGAAGCGAAAACCAACTCGGGGTTCGGCGCGAGTGTTCTGACGGTGATTGCTGACCCTTTGGTGCCGTCCTCGCCGTGGAAACCGCGCCGGATGCTGATTATGGGAGCGGGCGGGATCGCCGGCATCGGCCTGGGCCTGACCTTGATTGCGCTGCTCATGTTCATGGACCGCAGCATTCGCAGTATCGCGGTGGGGGAGCGGCTGCTCCACATGCCGTGCCTTGCTGCCGTGCCGTGCCTGAAGATGACCGCAGGCAAGGGGCCGTTTATCTATGGCGGGGACCAGGACAGCCCTGCTGCGGAATCGTTTCGCGGATTGCGGGCAGCCCTCGGGACATCCGGGCGCTCGTCCGGTGCGCGCAGTTTCCTTGTCACCAGCGCCCGCAGCGGCGAAGGCAAGAGCACCGTGGCGATGAATTTTGCCGCGAGCCTCGCGCAACAGGGTTACCGCACGCTTATCATTGATGCCAATCTGCGTGCGCCCGTCATGGATAGCGTCATTCTCGGGCAGCGTGCGCCAACCGGCCTCTCCGACTACCTTTCCGGTGAATGTGAACCCGAGGCCAGGCTTTGCCAGCCGACCGGAACCGCGAACCTCTTTCTCTTTTCCGCCGGCATTCCCCGGGCCCACCCTGGCGAGATACTCGGTGAACCGGCCCTGGCCCGTCTGCTGAAGGAATCGCTCAAATGGTTCCACCGTGTGGTCATTGACACACCGGCTGCAGGTTCCTATGCCGACGCGCTGCCCCTCGCGCGTCTGGCAGATGCCGTGTGTTTTGTTATTCGGCCTGGTTATACAAAAAAGAGTGAGGCGCTGAAGACCGTGAACCGTCTCGCCGGTGCCGGTGCGCGTCCGGTGGGATTCGTCATCAATGCGGCCCCGGCCGCAGCGATGAGAGAGGGATTCGCCGGTGACTATGCGGCTACATTCTGCGCTCCGCCGATGACGCCCTTACTGCCCGCGGCCCGGGCCTGATGAATTGTTTCCCCTGAATGAAAGACGCTGTCTCTATTCAATCTGTTCCTCCCGTCCTTGCCGTTGATGCATCGGAAGTCAGACCGCGCACGGGTCTGAACCGTCGGGCGGACCGCCGTAATTTCACGGCGCGCATGGAGATGTTCAGCTTCGTTGGCGACCTCGCGGTTACGGCGTGGATGCTGCTCCTTGCCTACTGGTGCCGGTTTGTCAGCCCGCTGAAAAGTGTCGGTAACTATGCAGACGCGGTGGTCTTCAATGACTACCTGGGACACCTCTTCATCGGCATCGCCCTTATGGGGATGCTGCTGGTGAACTTCCGCACCTACAATCCGCAGCACCTGCTCTCCCTGACTTATGTCAGCAATTCCATCGCCAGGGCCTGTCTCGCGTGGGTCGTCAGCCTCATGGGGGTGTCTTTCGTGCTGAAGTTTGAACCGTCCATCTCCCGTTTCTATTGTGCCCTCGGCTTTGGACTCTCGCTCATCGGGCTGTTGACATGGCGTGTGGTGCTGAACCGTCTAATGCGCCAGGAACAAAGTGCCCGCCGACTGCGTGAGCGCGTCCTGCTCGTCGGCTGGACGGAGGAATCGCAGCGCCTCGTGGAGCTGATGACGCACAATTCACGCAATCTCTTTGAAGTCGCCGGGGTGGTGACTCCGCCGGGTGGATTCGGCAGACATGCACCGGGCGAAGGGATCCATGTGGCCGGCGAATATGATGAACTGCATGACATCATCAGCCGTGAGGACATTGATGTCGTCCTCGTCAGCGATCTAAATCTGTCGCGCGATGAGCTGACGGGTCTCTCGGTGCTGTGCGAGAAGGAACTGGTGAATTTCAAGATCGTTCCGAGCTGTTTCCAGATCCTCCTGAGCGGCTTAAGCCTTGAAAACATCAGCGGGGTGCCCGTGCTGGGAGTGAGCCGTTTGCCGCTGCACTCATCTTTCAACCAGTACCTGAAGCGCCTCGTGGACGTCTGTGGTGCACTCATCGGACTGATATTGAGTACCCCGGTGATCACGTTTTTCGGACTCCTCGTATGGCTGGAAGACCGTGGTCCGGTCTTTTACGCGCAGACGCGCATCGGGCGCGACGGCAGCGCGTTTCGCATTTGGAAGATCCGCAGTATGAAGCGCAACAGCGAGGCTCACGGCGTCGGCTGGACAGTGAAGGACGACCCGCGCCTCCTCAAATGCGGTGCCCTCATGCGGAAATGGAACATGGATGAAGTGCCGCAGTTTTGGAATGTGCTCACCGGCGAGATGAGTCTTGTCGGCCCGCGTCCGGAACGCCCGGAACTGATCCACAATCTAAAGGAGGAGATTCCGCATTACCAGGCGCGTCACGACGTAAAACCCGGTATCACCGGCTGGGCGCAGGTGAACGGCTTCCGGGGGGACACAGATCTCAAGGAACGGATAAAGTGCGATCTCTTCTACATCGAGAACTGGAACCTGCTGTGGGACATTCAGATAATGTTCCTGACATTCCTCAAGCGGGACAACGCGTGCTGACCTGATGAATACCGCCGGCCATCACCGTAATCGCGTCCCCGACACCAGCCGCCGGCTTATCCTTGTGCTGACGTGGATCTACTGTCTCTCATGGGCAGCGGATTTTCGCGGCGAACAGGGTGGCTCCGTGTTTCAAATGGTCTCATTTGCCGTAACGGCCGGAACGGGTTTTGTCATGGCCATCATCGGATGGAGGGTGCTTTTTCGCAGACCGGCGGGCTGGCTGATTCTGCTGTGGAGCGTGTTCCTTGCTTCCACGGTGGTGGTTGCTCAGGTGCAGCACGTGATGATGGGGAATTACCTGCGCACTATCATTCCCTGGCTGCTGGTGCTCACGAGCATGGTCGTCTGTCAGGTGGCCTCCGGCTTCGGGATTTCACTGCGGCAGATCCTGCTGCCCATGCTCATTGCGTGTGCGGTGAATGTCGTTTGGCGTGCGGTTTACGCGCTGGCGATCTCCGGCGTGGACCCTGAACGCGTGCGGGTGGAAATGCTCAGCCAGTGTCTGCCGCTGCTCATGGCGCTGTTGATGTGCGGTCTTTTTCTTCAGCGCACCTGGCCGTTGTGGCCGGTCCTGCTCGGCGGGCTCGGCATCGCGTCCTACGTATTCAGCGTCACCCGCAGCGCGGTGTTCATCATGGGAGCGGCATTTGCAGGCGCATTGATCGCCCTCATCGTCAGCCGGCGCTGCGGCGGAATGGACCGTGGCTGCATAAAAGCGAAACTGCGCCATCTGCTCGGCGGAGGCGCGGCGCTCGTGATCATCTTTATGCTGGTCGGTGCCGCGGCGCCTTTCATTTTCGAACGATGGGAGGAGCGCCTGTTCCATTCTGCCGGCAGCGAATACACCAGCCTCGATCCGTCAACACTGACCCGCATGGCGGAGACGGAAGCCTTCATCAGGATCCTCGACGGCGATCCGGTCAACTACACCTTTGGCATGGGGATCGGGCAAACGTATTACTGGGACGAAGCCTATGCCGTGGAACTCGCTTACACCTATGGGAACGTGGACGTCTTCCGGGGAGACTTCCGGGAGATCTGGTTCCCCGGTCATGCCATTTGGACATATGCCATCTTCTCCGGAGGATTTTTCAGTCTGTTGATGCATACCGCCTTCTTCGCGCTCGCCCTCGGCATCGCGTGGAGGGCCGGAAAGCGTGCGACGGTCAGCGGTTCCGTGCCCCTGCATCTCGCGTGGCTGCCGTTCGTGGGGATGTTGGCCTTTCTCAGTGCCAGCCTTACGTTTAATCCGTTTATCGAACGCGCCGCCGGTCTGGTGCTGGGCTTCATTGCCGCGCTGCCTCAGTTCATCATGCGCGATGTCGTCCGGGCCGGCTCCGTGAAGCGACAGATCTTCAGAATTCTTACCAGCCCGATCCTGCCAGCGTCGAAAGGAGTCCCGGCATGAATAGACCCGGGCATCAACAGCACCGGTCACGGCGCATCGTGCTGGCGATAGTTACCTCCATCATCAGCAAAGGCGGCAACATCCTCCTGATGCTGATCGCTATTCCGCTCGCCTATCGTGTGCTGGGCGAGGAGCGTGCCGCGATTTACGGCGTCATGCAGTCGCTGATGTGGCTCGTAAGTATGGCCGATCTCGGCACCGGGCCCGGAATGGTCCGTCGTCTCGCAGGGGCCGTGGCGGCTGACGACCGCGAGCGTCAGGGTGCCGTCGTCTCCACCGCGTTCTTCGTGACCTGCGGTCTCGCTTTGCTCGGCGGTCTCGCCATCGCCGGGCTGCTGGCATCGGTGCCGGTGACGACGCTCTTTGGGGAGGGATTCGCCCCTCATGCCGCTGAACTGACCCACACGGCATGGGTCAGCCTCGGTATTTTCGTCGTGCTCATGGTGCTCGCCTGTCTCGAGCGTGTGCGTGAGGGTTTCCAGGAGGTTCACATCGGCAACGTCTTTGGCTCCGTTTTTAATGTGCTGTCCGCGGTAATGCTTTGGGTGGGTATTGCCTATTTCCCCACTCCTGTATTTGTTATCGGAGCGGTCTATGGTTTTCTCATCCTGTTCTCGTCCGCGAATTCCGCCAGTATCCTGTGGAAGCGCCCGTGGTTGACTCCGTCCCTGAAAAATATTGACCGGCAACTGGTTCGCTCGATGACGGGCGAAGGCCTCGCGCTGTTCGCCGCCGGAAGTGTGGCTCCGATCCTCATCCGGGAGGCACCGAAGTTTATGCTGGGCCGCCCGGAGAATCACGGCGGCGCAGCGGATGTGGCCCACTACTGGATTCTCCTCCAGCTTGGACTGATCTGTTCTGGTTTTGTATTGATGGTGACGCGCCCGCTGTGGCCTGCGATGGCCGACGCGGCATGCCGCCACGATTACGAATGGATCCGGGCTGCGCGGGCGAAGATGATGAAGCTCTTTGCCCCCTGCGCTGTTATCGTCGTTTGTGGCTTTTCACTGCTGGGTGCCTGGTTCACGCGCTGGTGGCTGCAAACCGACGCCGGCATCACCCGCGGACAATTCATAGCATACGGCGTGCTCTTTGCTCTAACGGCTTGGTCCCACCTTCACTACGTCATGCTCGGCAGCATGGGGCTTGGACGCGCCGCAGCTAAAGTGCTGGTCACTGAGGCCGCAATCATTGTCGGGCTGACATGGTTTGCCATTCATGCCTACGGGCTCACCGGTGCCATCTGTGCTGGTGTCGCGGGCATGACTGCGGTATCGGTCTGGATCATGCCGCTCGTTCTCGGTCGGGCCTTGCGGCTAAGGCGGGCGGTGCCGGTTGTTGCAACAGCACCACGCCTGGCGATCCCGGTCGCTTAAGCGCGGTCCCCCGGTTGGATTTTTCAGAACCGATACCGGCTCATTCATTAGTGCAAAAGAATTGCAAAAAGGATTGACCGGATTCCAACTCTGCGCGAGGAGGCCGCGCAACCAACCCGGTTTATGTCGATCTGTCATCCACTCCGCCTTCTCACTGTTATTGGACTTCTTCCACTCTTCGGAGTCACGTCATTTGCGGGACTCGCCGGCCCGTCAGACAGTGAACAACCAACCAATTCCGGAACGGCGCCAAATCTCTTTATCGGCGAAGATGTGAAATGGGGCGGAGTATTGTTTCCGCACGCTCACTTCAACACCGTATATGGAACCACGGGACTGGAAGGCGGTCATGAATTGGCGGCGGGTCATCATGATCCGGTTGAAGACGGATGGACCGTGCAGGGAATTGAACTTGGGTTGTCCGCCCGCGTTGATGAACATCTGGAGGCATTTGGCAACTGGCACGGGTTTTGGGGGAATGAGTCGCCGCATGATTTCGACAGCGAATTCGAGGAGTATTTCGTGAAATTAAAGAATCTGCCCGGCGGCATGGAATTGCGTGGAGGTCGTTACTTGAACCGATTCGGACTGCACAATGCCACTCACCTGCACGGCTGGGACTGGGTGGACAATTATCTCGTGAACGGCCGCTTCCTCGGAGACGACGGGCAATATTCGACCGGACTCGAGGCCACCTGGAACCTTCCAGTTTCATGGACCAGCGCTCTTAGCATCTCCGCGGGGCGCGCCAAAGTGGAAGAGCACGTTCACGAGGAGGGAGAGGCGGAGAAGGAGTTCCTCTACGAGGCGGAGGGTGCCGCTTTCGGGCACACGCTTGTCGTCGCAAACTGGACGAATGTTTGGAACGTGAATGATTTCCATCAGTGGCGCTTCGGTGCCTCAGGCGCGTGGGGAGACAACCTGTGGGACCGCCGCACGCAGGTGCTCGGGGCGCATGTGCAGTACGAGTGGAGGAAGAATGGATTCGCGCCCGGGGGGAATCACTTCCGCTGGCGCACGGAGGTCATGCGTCGCGATGTGGACGCAAAGAGCGGGCACCTCGAAGGGGAAGAGGAGCATGAAGTGCACGACGATGAACCGGTGTCCGGATCCTTTGATGAATGGGGGCTCTACACGAGCACAGTTTACGGCAAAAGCCTGGGTCGCGGCGTCATCGAAGGCGGATTACGCTATGAATATGTCGCTGGCGTCGAAGATGCTGGTTTAGTGGAACGTCACCGGATCAGTCCCGGCCTGACATGGTATGCGAACCGCCTGCGCAGCGCCTGGTTGCGGGTGCAGGGCAATTTCGATGATGTCGAAGGCTCCGGACGGGAAAGTTCAGTGTGGCTGGGATTTGGCGTGAATTGGGGCGGGGCGGAGGTAAGGTGATCGTGCCATGCATCGCCTCATCCTCACATCGCTTCTTCTATCCATCGTCAGGCTTCATGCGGCCATTACGGCTACAGGATTGAAAGCCGCAGCCGTCACGGTGCATCCCGCAGCGACGGAGGCCGCGCTCGATGCAATGCGGCGCGGCGGCAATGCCGTGGACGCCGCGGTCGC
>JANNVM010000521.1:0-11509 GCA_031414455.1 Verrucomicrobiota bacterium | reverse complement strand
CCGCCCGGCGGCGACCCGCGGCCGGGACGTCTGGCCATGCGTGGATTTGCGGGGGCCGGCAGCCACGATGCCCACTGGTCTTTTGTCGTCAATCTGCGCAACAACAGCGGGCAACGGGTGGGTCCGCTGGATGTGGTGATTGATGATGGCACGCCGGTCATCGCGTGTTCAAACATCATGCTGGAGGCCGCCGACACGTCCCTCGTCATCCCGAATAAAAAACGCGGCATCTGCGCTTCCGGTGACGACATCGAACTCCTTACCTATCACCGCACGGTGGGTGTCAACGGCCCGAGGCCGATTCGCGTCGAAGTCAGTGGCATCCCTCAAAGCAGTAATGCCAACCCCGGCAATGATAGAATGCTCCTTGAATCGGACTTCCTCGATCTTGATACGTTTGAGGGCCCGGAGTTCCATCCCGGCCGGCTCAATGTCCGCCTTGAGCGGGTTCCAGGGAATATACGTACTGACTGCCGCCTGGCAGTCACCATGGAGGAGATTCGCCCGGACGGCACGCTTCGCGAAGTGCTCGGTGGCACCTTTGCATACCTCGACCAATCCGGGCAGACGCACACGATGTCCGATGGTCAGTTACTTCTCAATCGAGGCCCCGTCCGGGAAAACATCCTGTGGCCTATCGTGATCATTGGCCAGACCGCATCGGGGACTTTTGGTGCACTCCCATTCAACGCGGACGTCACCAATGTTTTCCTCAGGGCCGACGAGCCCACCGGGGCGCAGCGGAATTTTCTGGATGCCGCCCGGGGCCTGGCGGCGGGGCTTTTTACACCGGCTGTAGCGCTCGCTCCGAGCAGCCATGCTTTTTACGCGGCACTCGATGGCATCAACAGCCAGTCGGCGATGGATCAGTTCCTGCGGACGCAGACGGGCAGATTCTTTATCCGCCGCAACCAGGATGTGATGGCCGATGGCAGGACCGTCTCGGAAATTGTGAGCGGCGATGAGATTCCTCCCATGGGTCTTTTCATGATCGGGTTGCAGCCCGGACAGCCCCAAACCATACCCTTTGTTTTCGGCGAATCCGTTTTCAATCCCGGCCGCAACGGCAAGGCGCCAGACGGTTCTGCCCGGAGCTTTACGGGTGACATTTTCCTTGAGCGTGATCTTTTTGAGAGGTGCGGCCCGGTCACCGTGCAGTCCCTCGAGTTCCGGGATCCCGATGGAAGTCTGCACAGCTTCGACTGCCTGACGCTGGTCAAGAGCGAGGTGTTTCACGAGTTCAATGTCCGGCTGCTTGACATTCTCGGCGCTCCCGGAAACAACGTTATTTACGATATAGAGCTGCGCGATCGCTATCCTAACTTGAATCGGGCACACTCCTTCCTCTTCCGTTTCTAAAACTGAACCCGGCTTCCCGCCTTTAACTATGGTTACGCATACAGAAACAAAACCAGGGCACGCGGCCTCACGGTTACGCATGTGGCTGGGCATGGCGTGCTTGATCTCCTGCGGCCTAACGGCTTACGCCGAGCCCCTCACCACCCTCGACTACCGCGTCAAGGGCTCCCAACTAACGATCACACCCGCGGCGCTGGCGGTGCCGAAGGGGATTGCAGGGTCGGTGGCGGCGAACCTGTCAGGCGAAGTGCCGGCGGGGTCGTATGTCGAGGCGACGCTGCGGGGGCCGTCGTTTCCGGCGCGCCGGCTGGTGGGGGCACCGAATCAGCCGCTGCTGCTGCCGCCGCTGAATTTGTCAGGGGATTACTCGCTCGACGGCATCCGGCTGGCGGACGGGACGACGAATGCGACGCTGCTGGAAGGGTCGCCGGCGACGGTGCCGGTGCAGGTGTTCGATGATGTGCTGGTGTCGCGGGTCACGTCGCAGCCGCTGTCGCTCCAGGAAATCCAGGAGCGCGGCATCGTCATTGATGAAAACAACTTTCGGGCGATTCAGTTTGAAGTCGGCTTCGTGCTCGACGGGGTGACGATTCCGGTGCGCTTTCCGGTGGTGACGCCGCAGTTCAACCAGACCACGGAGATCATCCCAGCGGCGGAACTGGAGGCCCGGCTCGCGGAGGCGGACCGGATCAATGATCAACTGGCCGCCGGGGTGCAACTCCCGCCGGAACTGGAAACCGCACGTCCGAACATAGAAATCCGCCCGCTCAATTTTCAGTTCACCGCCGGCTTCTCGGAGGATCTCGGACTGAGCATTCCACCGATCCCGGCGCTGATGGTTATCCCCGGGAATATTGGATTCCTCAATCAGTTTTTCAGCGTGATGATTTTCACGGAGAATGCGGCCCCGGCGGCCAGCGGGCTGAGTGTGCATTCGCTCTCGGCGGAACTGATTCTGCCGGCCGGTCCTGACCGCGTGGCAGGAACGTTCGCGCAGCCGGGCGATGATCCCATCCGTTTTGCCCGGGTCGGACCGGATGCGGTGATTAGCAATATCGTGCCGTTGCGGGCGGCGGGCACGGACGGGCAGCCGGGGACGACAGACGACGTGGACCGGCTCCAGCCAGGCGATACCGGTCAGGGCGAGTTTCTCGTCGAGGGATTGCAGGAGGGGCTGCACGTCATGGATTTGAAATTGAAGGCGAAGCTCGACGGCCTCGCCGCGGGCACGGTGGAGGTCGAAGGCAAAGCCGCCGGCAGCGTCCAGGTGAGCAATCCAAAGTTCAGCATGGCGTTCTCGCATCCGCGCACCGTACGCGCAGGCGAGTCGTATGACGCCCACGTCACCCTGCTGAATACTTCGCAGGTCATCGCCAATCTGCCGAGCATCGCGCTGAACCCGCTCAACATCTCCGGCGGCGTCCTGCAAAGCGCCGAGCGCGTCGAATTTCAAACGCTGCGCCCCGGCGAAACGGTGACGGCTACTTTCCGCATCCTGTCCCAGCGGACCGGCGACATTTCGTTTTCCAATATCACCACGAGCGACGACTCGCTCGTCGGGCGGTTCCGGCTGCGCGCGGGCGTGGACGAGCGCGGCGTATTGCTTTCCCGGAGCACGCTGCTGCTGCCGGATTTCGTGAACGAGCTGCCGGCCTCCGTGGTTAGCGCAGCGCAGCGCGTGCTCGGTCAGGCGATCAGTGTGAGCACCGCGCCGCAATTGCCACCGGGCGTGGAGCGCGTGCTGAGCAGCTTCGTAAAGACGATGGCCCTCCAGCTTGCCGAAGCCGGCCAGCGCGCGCGTTACGGCGAGCCGCTGGAGCGCGTGCTGGCGGACCTGCTGCTCGACTGGCAGGGCGGGCGGAATTTTTCGTCAGGCTGGGATCAGATCATCCGCAGCACCGATGCGGGCCGGGCGTGGCGGGAGGCGCTGATGTGCGCCATGGAGGATGCGCTGCCCGTGCCGGACAGCGCGGTGACACGGCTCACGAAACGCGCGCGGGATCTGTCAGGCCGCGGCGAGGCATGGCTCACGGCTGCGGTGTCACGCGGAGACTTCAAGAACGGCGGGGACGGCAGTGAATTGAAACTCACCGCCGCCGGGGGCACCGCCGGCACAGATACCAGCAGTCTCGGCCGGGCCGCGGGCTACGGCGGTTGTCAGGGCGCGTGGCTGATCAGCCGCATTACGGGCACCATTCAGTGGAAGTTTGGCGTCGCGCTCGCCGGGCAAACGGAAGTCAGCTTCCTGCGCACGGAATCGAACGGCACCGCGCGCGAACTGCTCTGGCGGCTGAACGATTTGCCCGCGGGCGCCTGCGCCGCCTTCGATGCCACGGGCACCGGCACGGAATTGTCCGTGGACGACAATTGCGACGGCACGCCGGACCGCACGGTGGCGGCGCAAGTGACAGATTTCACCGAGGCCCCGCCGGCACTGCTCCTCGTTCAGCAGGATCCTGAACTGCTCGTGGGCCGTCCGCTGAGAACCTGCTATCCCGTCACGACAAAAAATGACCGCAGCGAAACGGTCCAGGTGCGCAACTACGCCAACATCATCGCACTGCTCTTCAGTAAGCCGGTGACCCCGGAGACGGCGGGGAATGCCGCAGCCTATACTTTTGGCGGCGGCAATGAGGCGGCCTTCGTGCAGGTGCAGCCGGGCGGACGCGTGGCGCTGATGACGCTGCGGCGGCCCGTGGGAGCGCTGGTGCCGCGTTCGCTGACAACCGCCGCGGGCATCACCGACGCGCGCGGCAATGCTCTGCCGCCGGCAACCATCGCCGTCAGCACCAGGCTCGGTGAGGGCATTACCGCGCGGGGCCGCGTCATCAAAGGCGATGGCGACGGCGCGGCGGGTGTGCCGGTGACGCTGACCTACAACGACGCGGTAGTGACCACTCAGGGCTGCGCCACGGTGGATGTGCGCACGGCGCAGGTGCTCACCGCGGAGGATGGATCCTTCGCCTTCGAATTTATCCTGACCGGAATTCCGTTCACACTTTCGGCGACGAACACCGAGGGGCTTTCGAGCGAAGCCCTCGCCATCATCATTGCGAACACTTCCGAGGGCCGGATCAACAGTGACGACCTGCTGGCGCTCGCGGGAAATGATGCCGCGTCGCTCAACGGTCTGCTCTCGGCCTTCGCCGCAGGCTCGCTGCCTCAGGCCATCGCCGCGGCGGAGGGCCTTGATCGCGCCGTTACCAAGGACTTCGCGGCGCAGAACCGTCAGGGCAGCGAGGGCATTTACGCCCTGACATTCCGGGGCCGGGCCACGGTCACCGGCACGGTGCTGCTGGCGGACGGCACGACGCCGGTGGGCGGTGCCGCGGTGAATCTCTTTCCCGATCCTGGCTCCCGCGAACTGGGCCGCGGGGTGCTCACGGACAGTAGCGGGCGCTTCGCGTTTTTCGGCGTGCCGCTGGGCGTGACCAGTGTGGAGGCTATCAGTCCCGCAGGACAGAGGCGCACCGTATCCGCGCTTATCGAACGTGCCGGCTCTGTTCATGACCTGCCCATTCTCCTGAGTGCAAACGTGCCGCTGCTGACGACCGTGCAGGGCCGCGTGACGGAGCCGGACGGCAGCCCGCACGGGGCAGCGCGCGTGTATGTAAAAGCCGGCGGATCCATCGCCGCGGCCGTTACCGCGGACGACCAGGGCTTCTACACCGCCACGGAGGTGCCCGTGGGCGAGGCCAGCATCGCGGCCATCTCTGTGGATGGCCGCCGCACCGGTGAGCGAACGAACGTGGACCTCGCGGCGGACACCGCGAATACGGTGAACGTCACGCTCCAGGCGCGGGCGACGGTGAGTGGCCGTGTGGAATTCGCCAATGGTGATCCGGTGGCGGGCGCGCTCGTCGGCGGCGGCGATGCCATCGTCACCACTGACAGCCTCGGACGTTTCACCCTGACAGGAGTGCCCACCGGGCCCGGGCGTCCGATCGTCGCCGGGCTCGCGGCGAATGAAGCCAGCCCCGATCCGCGCCGCCGGCTGGCACGCACCGGCAGCACCTCCCTCGCGGTCCAGGCCGGCGACGGAAATTTCGCCGTGGTGCGCTTTAATGCCGCCGGGCGCATCACCGGACAGATCCTCGACGAAACCGGTCAGCCGGTGGCCAGCACCGACGTCGCCATTCCGGTCATTGATGACGAGGACTTCGGCGCGTTTGTCTGGGTGAATACGGACGGTGCCGGACGCTTCGTTTTCGATAACATCGCACCCGGCAGATACGATCTCAGTTCGCCTGCGCCGCCGCACGAAGATTTCGATGCGCAGCAGGCGCTGTCGCAAATAGCGAGCGGCGAGCAGGCGCAAATGGAGACGGCCATCAATGCCGCCTTCGCCGCCTTCACCGGTGCCAGCGATCCGTTCCTCAACGGCGAGGGCGAGGCCTTCAATCCCGCGCGCTGGGGTTTCACCAAAGATGTAAGGCTCGACTTCGATGGCCAGACGGTCACCGTCCCGGTGCGCTATTTGCCGCTCGCGAGGATTTCCGGCGTGGTCAAAAACGGTCAGGGAGTTCCCATCGGCGCCCGGGTGCGGCTAACAGGTGTCGGTTCCAAGCCCAATGGCAAGCCAACGATGCGCATCAAGGCAGACCTCAACAGTGATCCGGCATTGGGCACCTTCAACTTCCCTGGTCAGGCTTTCATCGGTGACTTCGGTCTCCAGGCGGCGAGTCCGTTCTTTCCAGTGGTCATCACCACCAGCGGACGCACTACGCAAGTCAATCCGGTGGCCGAAAATATCCTGCTGCAGTTCCCATCGGTGCGGGAGACAAACGGCAGTTTGTCAGGGCAGGTGGTGAATGCCGACGGCACGACGGCGGGTGCAAGCATTAAAGTGCAGATCAGCTTTGGCACGGACTTCGTCATCCTCACGGATGCCGCCGGAAGATTCGCCACGACCACCGGCACGTTCACGCTGCCGGCGGGCGGCTACGGCATCACTGCGACGAATGAATCCACGGGGGCGACCGGCCAGGCTTCGGCAACAGTGACGGCGGGTCAGGACAATCAAGTGACCGTGCGCCTTCTGGGCCGCGGAACGGCGCGCATTTTTGTGAAAAAAGCCGACGGCACGCCAGCGCCCGGGGCGGCGGTGGAGATCCAGGGAGGCGGCTTCCCCGGCGACCGGCGCGACGGCACAACGGATGGCAGTGGCATGGTTGAATTCACGAATGTCTTCGAAGGACCGTATGCCGTCTGCGCCAGCCTGACCGCCGGCGGCACCCGCGTGGCCGGACGCAGCGGAATGCTCGTCGCCTTCAACAGCACCGCGGAAACGAACGTCACGCTCGGCGGCACGGGTACGGTTCGCGGCACGTTTGTCCGCACCAACGGCACCACGCCGGTGCCGTTCGCCAATGTCGCCCTGGGCGGCGGACTGGCCGTGTCGCCCACGGATGCAGCCGGGCGCTTCGAACTTCTCGATGTGCCGCTGGGTACGCACCGCGTCGCCGCGACCGATGCCGCTACGGGCCGCAGCGGATTCGCCGCGGTCACGCTCACCGCGCCGAATGAAGTGCGTGAGGTGCTGATAGTCGAGACGGCGCTCGGTTCGGTCTTCGGTCTCGTCATTAACGGACTCGGCACGGCACCCGTGCCCGGCGCGGAGGTGAGGATGACGATTGATGATCCTTTTCTTCCCAATCGCCAGCGCACGGTCACCGCCGGGCCTGACGGTGCGTATTCGTTCGCCGGGGTGCCGGCGGGTTCCTTCCGTCTCGAGGCGCAGGATCTGTTGTCAGGCCGCACCGCCGAAATCGCCGCCACTCTCGCCACGGGCGGTGGCAGCGTGGAGATCAATCTCCTGCTAACGGCCACGGCCCACCTCACCGTGCAGGTATTTGAAACGGATGGCACCACGCCGGCAACGAATGCGACGGTGACCATGGCCTCCTTCACCGCCGATACTGACGCGAATGGCCGTGTGAGGTTCGAGAATGTAACCGTCCGCGCTGCCACGAACCCTTACGCCGTCATCGCGGTTTCGCGCACGCCTGGTCAGACACGAAGTTTTGCCTTCGACAGGATTTCCGTCAACTCCCGGGGCGCGGAGGAATCGCTAAGCCTGACGATGCGCGGCAGCGGGGCCGTGCAGGGCCAGGTGTTCCTCGCGGACGGCTCCACGCCCGTTCCGGGCGCAGAAGTGACAGTGGAGATATCCTCCCTGCCGCTGGTAGCCGGCGTCCCGATTGGCAGCCCGTTCGCCGGTGAGCGGACGACGGTCGTCGCCAATGCGCAGGGGCAGTTCAACTTTACCGATTTGCCCGCCGGACCGGTGAAACTAAGCGCAGCCTCACAGTCACTCGGTGCTCAGGCCGACGCCGGTCTCGTCGCCGGCCAGACCGTGCTGCGAAATCTGATCCTGACGGCCAGCGGCACGGTGAACGGGCGCATCCTGCGTGCGGACGGCACCACGCCGGTGGAGGGCGCAGAGGCCGCCATCCGGTTCACCTCGGCAACCAATGCCACGGGCACGTTCTTTATCGTAACCGGCGCGGACGGGCGTTTCAGTTTTGGGCCGGTTCCCGTGGGCGGCTTCACGATATCCGCAACACTCACCAGCGCCGGCGGCATCGTGACACGCAGTGGAAGCCTGACGGCAAACGGTCAGACGCTCGATGTGGGCAATCTCGTCCTCGATGAGGCACTGCCAACGGTCGTCAGCACCGTTCCTGTCAACACTGCGGATGGCGTGGATATTACCGCGAACATCGAAGTGCTCTTCAGTGAGGCGATGCAGCCGGAAGGCATTGATCCGACGGGGATCTTTGTGCGCAGGGCTGCGGGCGGTCCACCGCTGCCGGCCAATGTCTCCCTGATAGCGCCGCCCGGCGAAATTGCGCGGCGTCTCGCGGTGATTGATCCCGCGGCCCCGCTGGACAGCGAGACGGCCTATCAAATCGTGGTGGTGGACGGCGACCCTGTCAATGCTCTGGGTGCGGTGATCCACCGCGGCCCGCGGGATCTTGAAGGCCGCATCCTGCCCGCGCTGTTCACGGCATCCTTCAGCACCCGCGACCAGCGCCCGCCGCTGCTGCTCAGTTTCACGCCTCCGGGCGGCGCAGAGCAGGTGGACGTGACCGCGACGGTGCGGCTGAGTTTCGATGAACCCGTGCAAAGCGGTGCCACCATCACCCTGACGGGGCCGGGTGGTCCGGTGGCCGGCACGACGATTGTGGGAGTGAACAGTCTCGTCCTGACCTTCGTGCCGGCATTGAACCTGCCGCCGAATGCGACTTATACCGCAACGGTGAACGGCGTGAAGGACATCGCCGGCAATAATCTCGCGGGCCAGCCGCTGACGCATACGTTTGCCACACTCGACACCCGGGGCCCGGTCATCACTACGCTGCGCCTTAAGAACAGCCCGCCGCCAGTCGCCGGCACCGCGGTCACGCTGGAGGCGGTGCTCGCCGCGCCGGAAGTGAATCCGCGTGTTCGCTTCACGGCAAATTTCAATGTCCTCGGCACTACGGCGGAAAACATTTTTGAGTTTCCGTTCACGCTCCCGGCGCAGGGCACCTTCGTCTTTGGTGCCATCGCCATTGACCGCTTTGGCAATGAGGGACCGCTCAAGGAACTGACCGTGACTGTGCAGGAAAATCAGCCGCCGGTGATCACCTTCGCGAAACTCATCCCCGCCACCGGGACCACGGTACTGAGCGGCTCCGCAGCGCAAATCCGGGTA
Organism: Verrucomicrobiota bacterium; assembly: GCA_031414455.1. Lineage (GTDB taxonomy): Bacteria > Verrucomicrobiota > Verrucomicrobiia > Verrucomicrobiales > V1-33 > V1-33. Next base: position 2,451 of record JANNVM010000521.1, on the reverse strand, counting down.
TCAGTCACCGATGACGGAGCCGTCACCGCCTTCCGCGCCGCGGGCACCGGAGCATGGACCGCGCCCCTGCAATCCAATGTCACCGGCGCGCCAATCACGCTGAGTTCCGCGGTTCCCCCCGGAGCCGTGCCGGGAACGAAAATTGCCGTCGTGGCATTGGCCACTGACAATTCCGGACTGAGCACCGGCGAGCAGCGGTTTGAAGTCGAAGTGGCCGACGGCACCGCCCCCACTCTGGCGTTTGTCAGTCCTGCGGCCAATGCCACCGTGGATCCAGCGCTAACGCTCTCCGTGGAAATCGATACCACCGACAACAGCGGTGATGTGACCCTGGAGGTCACGCTCTCCGGCGGAGCTGCCGGCACGCAATCGGTGACGGTGGACGGAACGCCTAACATTGCGAAGCGCACGACTGTAAACTTCGACATCTCCGCCGCTCCGCTGACCGGCGGCTCGATCACGGCCACCGCCCGGGCCACGGATGCCGCGGCACGATTCAGCACCGCCACGCGCACGTTTACCCTGCCGGACCGGCGCGCGCCGCAGCTTGCTTCCTTCACTCCGGCGTCCGGTGTCACGCAGCAGTCGCTCTGGACGGAGGTAGCGCTCACCTTCGATGAAGCCATGAAGCTGGAATCATTCGTGCCGGCGAATGTGGAATTTCCCGGCGGCTTTGCTGCCACCCCGAATGCCGCAAACACGATCATCACGCTCCGTGCCGCCAGTGCGCTGACACCGGGGCAGTTGCAGGCGATCCGCCTCAAACCCGGCCTCACCGACGCGGCCGGCAATTCATGGCAGGACAGCGGCGGGGCCGCGGTGCCGCCGGAGGGCAAGCTGATCACGTTCACCACTTCCACTTTCACCGCAGTCACTCCCGCGCCCAATACCAAAATCGTGCCCGGCCAGACGATCACCGGCCGCGCCAACTTCGAGGCCGGCCTCGGAGCGGACCGGATTGCCTTCACCACCCTCTCGGCGGAAGCCGTGCAAGATGTGAATCCCGCCACTGCAACAACGGCAAGTGCTGACGTGACGATTCCGCTAACGGCGACCAATCCGGAGACGTTCTTCATCATCGCGCGTAAAACCGGCCGGCCCTCGTTCACGCTGCCGGGTATCACGCTTGATGTTCGCCCGCGCGACGGCGACGACGACGGCGACGGCATCCCTAACGGCCAGGAAGCCGATCTTGGACTGGATCCGTTCTTCGACGACCGCACGCTCGACCCCGATGGTGACGGACGGAACAATGCCCAGGAAGTTCTTGCCGGCACCGACCCGAATGATCCTGACACCGACGACGACGGCTTGAACGACGGCGGGGAATTCACCGCCGGCACGAACCCACTGCTCCCCGATACTGACGGCGACGGATTGAAAGACGGGAACGAAGCGGCGCTGGGTGCGAATCCGGTCCTCGCGGATACGGACGGCGACACGCTCACCGACGGTGTCGAAGCCGGCGCGGGCCGCCTCAGCACCGTCCCTGGCAGCTTTACATGGCTGGAGGCTAAAGCGGACGCGGAAACCCGCGGCGGGCACCTGCTCACTATCACCAGCGCGCTGGAAAATTCCGCTCTCCTGGCAGTGCTGCCGGCTGTCGGTTCCACCGGATTCTGGATCGGCCTCACCGATCGATTCATTGAGAACCAGTTCCGCTGGGTCACTGGTGAACAATCATCATTTACCAATTTCAATGCCGGCGAGCCGAACAACGTCAACGATGAGGATTTCGTGCATTTCTTCACGGCAGACGGCCGATGGAACGACCACAATGCCGGGAATCGCACGGGTTATGTTCTGGAAACGGGCTTTTTCACGAGCCCCGCGCTCGCCGACACCGACGGCGACGGCACGCGGGACGACGCCGATACGTTTCCGGGCCAAATCAACCGCCCGCCGGTCACGGTGGCGGATGCCGCCTCCATGAATCCCGGCACGTCGCTCGTGCTGCCCCTGGGTGACCTGGTGAACGATGACAGCGATCCGGATGGCGATCCGTTCGTGCTGCTTTCTATCGGGACACCAGCGAACGGCACGGCTGCACTGGAAAACAACGGCGCTCAGGTCCGCTACACTCCGAATCCCGCCTTCTCAGGCGCGGACAGTTTTACCTATACCGTGATCGACGCCGGCGGCCTGACTGCTGAGGGCACGGTGAACATTTCCATCGGCTCCAACCATCCGCCGGTGGCGGGCGGATTGCTGATTTACGAAAACCGCGCCCTGCAATTCGATGGCGGCGATGATGCGGCGAGCGGTCCGGAGCTTTCAAGCATCACGAACAACTTCACGATGGAATTCTGGGCGCGGCCGGCGGCGACTCGAAATGTTACTGGAGAATCGACCGCCGGTGTCAGCGGCCTGGGCGGGCAGCGGTATGCGATCATGCCCCGGTTTTACCCGGCCCCCGAAGCAGGGGCCGGCGTCTCTGTCGGAACCAACGGC
>JANNVM010000520.1:0-11214 GCA_031414455.1 Verrucomicrobiota bacterium | reverse complement strand
GGCTCCACGTCCATCCAAATTAGCAATGCCAAGGGCTTGTCCTCCTTAATCGCACTGGCGGAAATCAGAGCGGTCATCTCAGGGGTGATGTCCACATTACCCAGGCGCTTGAGCATCGTAAGGTGACCAGTCGTAATTTGCCGAATCCTGGAGGCGACGGTCCGTCTGACCCCGGCATCGGGATCGGATGCCAACTTCAAGAGCATCTCCCCCGCGAATCTCCCGGAAAGCACTCCCGGGGCGGCTTTCTCATCTGCGCCCTGTGTACCCGCACGAAAAACAGCCGCAGAACACTCCCTGATGGCTGCCTCGCCGTCATCCATGAATTTATTTCTAAATTCGGATAGGTCCTGCGGCCACGTCGAGCCGGGACCACCATCGATCAAGACTCTTCGATGGTACTCGGATTGCAGTGCAGCGAGAGTGCGCAACGCATTCAACCGCACAGGGAGCGCCGATTCCGGTCCGGCGAGTTTGGCGAGGTCATCCCTCCAATCCCGAACGCCGCTCTGAATAATTAACCGGGAGGCCGTGCGCCGCACCCAGTTATTGGGATGCGTAAGAACACTCGTGAGATGGCCTGCCTTGATTTCAACTTCCCGCGACATCCCCGCCATCTTCTTCCCCTCCTCGCTTCCCGTATAACACACGCGCCAAATGCGGCCATGCGCGCGGTCCACGCCTTCGGGATTGGCCTGGGCGTTTTGATAGCAGGGGTATTTGTCGCACCAGTCCATGATCCAGAGGAAGCCGTCGGGGCCGGTCTGGGTGCTGACGGGGCGGAACCAGCCGTCGTTGGCGCGGAGGAAGTCTCTAACAGGCGCAGCTTTGAAGGTGGCGCCGGCGGGTGTCAGGCTTTCCTCGTGGATGGCGTTGTCGTGGATGTTGCCGATGAAGAGGTGTCCGTGGGTGTCGGCGGGATAGATGCCGCCCTGGTAAATCTGGATGCCGGCGTAGGCGGCGCGGAAGTGTTTGAAGTCCACGATGCTGGGCAGCAGTTCGTAGGCGTAGGGATTTTCCGGCGCGCCGCCCTGACGCTGATAGAGCCCGCCGGGCGCCATGTGGAACAGGTGATCAATGACGCAGGCGGAGACGAAGGCATTGCCGCGGGCATCGAAGTCCACGCCCCACGGATTGCTGGTGCCGTCGGCATAGACTTCGTAGTCGGTGGCGCGGGGATCGAAAGGGCGCGCCTTGTCCGAGGCCTCGGACGGAGGAACACTGATCTTCACGCGGAAGATTCCTGCATCCAGTTTGAAACCCTCTTCCGGCTTCTGCTCCGGGCGGCGGACTTTGCTGTGCGTGAAGACGCCGTGGGTCATGTAGAGCCAGCCGTCGGGACCCCATGTGAAACTGTTGAGAAGTTCATGCCGGTCCTCCAGCCCGAAACCAGTGAGCACAGTCTTATATTCGTCAGCTTTGTCGTCGCCGTTTTCATCGCGGAAGAAGAACAGGTTCGGTGCCTGGCCGACGAAGACGCCGTCGTAGCCGCAGAGGATGCCAGTGGCGAGATTGAGGCCCTCGGCGAAGACGGTGCGCTTGTCGGCTTTCCCGTCATTGTCGGTGTCTTCGAGAATGATGACGCGGTCGCGCGGGGAATCTGCATCCGTCTTCACCACCGGGCGGAACTTCTCATCCGTGGCGGTCTTCGAGTATTCGTTCGGAGTCTTCGCGCCCTTCGGGTATTCGTAGAGTTCCACGACCCAGAGCCGCCCGCGGTGGTCCCATGTCATGGCCACGGGATTGATGATCATCGGCTCGCTGGCAAAGTTCCGCACCTCGTAGCCGTCCGGCACTTTCATCTTCTTGATGGCCTCTTCGACGGATGGGCACTCGTTTTGCGTCGGCTGATAGACGCCTTCGAGTTCCTTGGCGGAGGAGGGAAATTGAAATGCGAAAAGGGAGAGGGCGGCGGTGAGGGGAAGGCGGTTCATGGCAGGCGGATACGGAGGGAGGGGCGGAATGTTGCGGGCGCTGTGATTCCCGCCAGTGAACAATCGCGTGTCTTCGCTCCGGCGGCAGGGTCCGGCGGGGAATGCACTTGTCGCCGCGGGAAAGGCTGCCTATGGGCACGGCCATGATTCACTTTTGGAAAATGAACGGAGCCGGCAACGACTTCGTGATGCTCGACAACCGGACGCTGCAGCACGCTCTCTCGAAAGAGCAGATCGCCGCGCTGTGCGACCGGCATCGCGGCGTGGGCGCGGATGGATTGCTGGCCGTGGAACCGGCGCAGCACGGCGCGGATTTCCGGATGCGTTACTACAATGCCGACGGCGGCGAGGCGGAAATGTGCGGCAACGGGGCGCGGTGTTTCGCGCGGTTTGCCAACATGCTCGCCGGCTGGAACCTTGAGCGTGTCTCGTTTGAAACGCCCGCAGGCGTCATCGGGGCCACCTATCACGGCGATAATGTCTGCATCGTCATGAGCGATCCGCACGATCACCGTCCGGGCCTGGCACTCGACGTGTGCGGGCAGCAGAAGACGGTTCACTTTATCAACACCGGCGTGCCCCATGCCGTCGTCGTGGTGGAGAATCTCGAGACCGTGCCGGTCCGCGAATGGGGCGCGGCACTGCGCTATCACACCGGGTTCGCCCCAAAGGGCACCAACGCCAACTTTCTCAAGGCAACGACCGAAGGCATCACTATCCGCACTTACGAGCGCGGCGTGGAGGATGAAACGCTGGCCTGCGGCACCGGCATGGTCGCGTGCGCGCTCGTCCATCACGAACTCACTGGAGCACCCTCGCCCGTGAAGGTGAAAGTCAAAGGCGGCGACACGCTGGAAGTCGGTTTCGAGAAAACCGCCGAGGGCTATCGGGACGTGACCCTCACCGGCCCCGCCGACATCGTCTTCCAAGGTCAGGTCAAACTCCCCGGCTAACATCTCATTTCACCCTTCAGCTTTCACCCTTCATACTTTTCATGTACCGCGGCACCTTCACGGCTCTCGTCACTCCCTTCACCTCAGACAATCAGGTTGATACCGGCGCCTTTCGCAAACTGATCGACTACCAGTTCGACAACGGGATCACCGGCATTGTTCCCGTCGGCACCACCGGCGAATCGCCCACACTCAGCTACGAAGAGCACAAGCGGGTCATCGCCCTTGCTGTGGAATATGCGCGCGGCCGCGGCCCCGTTATTGGGGGCACCGGAAGCAACGGCACGGAGGAAGCGATCGAACTCACCGCCGCCGCTGAGGCCGCGGGCTGCGAGGCCGTGCTCCAGGTGTGCCCGTACTATAACAAGCCGTCGCAGGAGGGACTCTTCCAGCACTTCAAGGCCATCGCCGACAGCACGAAGTGCAAGATTATTCTCTACAGCATCCCCGGACGGAGCAGCATTGAGATCGGCGTGGACACCACCGTGCGCCTCGCCGCCGCGTGCCCCAACATTGTCTGCATGAAGGAAGCCGGCGGCAGTGTGGAGCGTGTGAATCAGCTCGTCGCCGCCCTGCCGGAGAACTTCACCGTGCTCAGCGGCGATGACAGCCTCACACTTTCCTTCATGGCCGTTGGCGCCACCGGCATCATCAGCGTCGCCTCGAATGTCATCCCCCGTCAGATGAGCGACCTCGTCAACGCCGCTCTCGCCGAAGACTACGCCGGCGCGCGAGCCATCCACCGCAAGCTCTACCCGCTGATGAGCGCGTTCCTCAAGCTCGACACCAACCCGGTGCCGGTCAAAACCGCACTGGCCCTCAAGGGCATGATGCGCGGCGACCTCCGCCTGCCGATGGTCGGCATGACGGCGGAGAAAACTGCGGAACTGCGCGCGGTGATGAGCGGGCTGGGGCTGGTGTGAGTCACTCCCGCGTGAACGCCTGGGAACTTCCACTAGCAAAGACGCGTGCTTCCATTGCATCCAGCGCTCTTGCGCGGCAGCGGAGGATCACGAAGTCCTTTCCCAGGCTGTTGAGATTCCTCCCCGCGCCAGGATAGGCCGTCACCCATTCCAGATATTCCGCGTCCACTCCGTAATCTGCCGACTTCAGTTGCTCCAGGTTGGCCGGCAATTCCCCCTGGTGATCACCAGCCCACGCGTTGAGCCATTTGTAGATGACCATACCCACCATGACACCTTGCAGTGGCCGGTTTTCGGTTTGAATCGCGGAAATCACATAACGCACCGCCAGCGTTGCGAGCACGCCGGCAGCAATTCCTGAGATGAACCAGATTTTGCGACTCTTCATGGATTGGTGAATATCCACTCGTCCGGAAGCGAGTCGAGATAAATCATTCCTGCAACTTCCCCGCCTTGCGCGGGCGTTGCGTTCTGCCCATAGACAGCAGCCATGTCCATCCCTGCGCGGCGGTTCCCGGCGTTGTGCCAGCCATTTTCACTGCATTGTTACGTCTAAGGCGCAGGCGCAGGCACGGCAGGTGTGCGCGGGAGAAACTCCTCCCGCTCGACCTTTTCGTCGCTGAGGCCACCGACGTCCTTGAAGGTAACGAACATCACGAAGCTTAACAGGCCGAGTACGCAGACGAGCTGGACATATTCGAGGAGCTTGGTGCCGATGGCTTTGCCGCGGATCATTTCGAGGAGCGCCATGGTGATGTGTCCGCCGTCGAGCACGGGGAGCGGGAACATGTTGAAGATGGCGAGGCCGACATTCAGAACGACGCTGAACCACAGCACGAGCCGCCACCACTCGGGATTCTGGAAGATGGTGTAATAGACGTGCATGATGCCGACCGGGCCGCTCATCTGACTGACTCCGATGCTGGATTTGGGAGAAAAGAGGGCGCGGAAAGTGGCGATCGTGTTGCGGAAGACATCGCCGATGAGGGTGAAGGGGGGGATCCTGACGAGTTCCACGGCGGCATCGGGATTGAGTTCTTCAAACTCTTCGATGCCGGTACGGCCCTGAGTGAGGCCGGCGGGCTTTTCGGGGATGCGTGGCGTGAGGGTGATGTTGATTTTTTCGCCGTTCCTGTTCACGACGAGACTCAGGTTTTTGCCGGCATTGTCCCTGGCCACTACCTGGACATATTCGACGTGATAGAGCTTCTCGCCGTTGAGGCTCTCGAGGATGTCGCCTTTCTGAAGACCGGCCTCGGCGGCGGGACTGTTCTCCTGGATCGACTTAATCCTGCCAATGGCGGCCGGGGCGATGCCGACTTTGCGGGTGGGGGGGCGGGAGAAAACCTTGCTGAACCATGAGGTGTTCTGGTCCCACTCTTTGTATCCCGCAGACTCCTTGTAGGGAGCGTGGACGGTGATCGAGCGGGGTGCCGTTTCGCCTTCGCGCTGAAGTTTGAAGACCACATCGTCGGCCTCACCGGCTGCGACAGCCCAGATCACACTGTCGGTAAGGCGCATAAAGCCTTTCACGGCTTTGCCGTCAATTTCAAGAATCCTGTCGCCGGCCTTGAGCCCCGCGACCGCGGCGGGCATGCCAGGCATCACGTAGCCGATGGTGGTGTCGGTCTCCTGCTGGCGCACGGGCTTTCCCGCAAGCCACAATGAGCAGGCGAAGGCAACGGCGAGGAGAAAACTGAATAATGGGCCGGCAAAGGCGACGATGATTTTGTCGAGCGGCTTAATCGGGGGCAGGACTTCGCCGTTTTCACCGGTCTTGCCTTCGATGGCACCCATCGGGGCCATCTGAGGGAGCTGCACGAAGCCGCCGAGAGGGATGGTGCCGAGGCCATATTGAACGCCGTTGTAAGTGCGCTTCCAGAGACACTTCCCCATCCAGATTTGAAACTTCTCAATCTTCAATCCCCGCCAGCGCGCCGCAAGGAAGTGACCCCACTCGTGAACGATGATGATGAAGTTGAAGACAAGGAGAACCAGGAAGACAATGCCGAGGAACTTGAGGACGTCGAGAATAAGGGACATGCGGGCGGGGGTATGGTCGGAAGGAGCGCGAAGTTACCATCCGGGGGAGGATGCGCAAAGGAAATGACCGGGGGAAGCTGCAAGCCCCAAACATCAAGCTCCACGCTCCAAAGAAACATTTAAGCGCCAGGGTCGAAACTGGTATTTGGAGCCTGGTGCTTCCGGCATGGTCTCCGCCGGCATACCGTTAAACAAAAAATGGCTCCCGTGCGGGAGCCATTTCTCAAATTGGAAGTGATGGGGACCGCCGGTTTACTCCTTGCCGGCGACTACGGGCGATCCGCTGGCGGGCAGGAGATTGAGAGCCGTGAAGTCCTTCTCGAGGCCTTTCACTTTCTGAGTGAGGGCTTCGAGTTTGCCGACGAGTTCGTTGCAGGCACCCTGAAGTTGATCGCGCTCCGCTTTGATCGTCTGCTGCTGAGTGGAGAGTTCCGTGGCGCGGGCCATGAGGGCGGTCTGCTCGGTGGAGAGAGCGGTGCGCTCCTGCTGGAGTTTATCCACAGTGCCCTTCTGCTGCTGGTTTTCGCTGGAGAGGGCCTTGAGTCGCTCGGTAAGGTCGCCGATCTGCTTTTGCAGCGCCTCGCGGGCACCCATGAGGTCGAGTTTCTCTTTGGCGAGGGCATTGTTGCTGTCCTGCTGAGCCGTGTAGGCTTTGTTAAGATCGTCGAGGCCTTTCTTGAGTTCATTGATCTCAGACATGCGGGCGGCAATGGCGGCGGTGAGATCGGACTTTTCCTTCTCCATGGTGCCGAGGTTGCCTTTGAGTGTGGTCTCCCGTCCGTTGACGGCGGCGAGTTCTCCCTTGAGTGTGGTTTCCCGGGCAACGCCGTCAGCAACCATCTTTGCTCGGGTTTCGAGCGCGGCGTTCAGGTCAGCTTTCACCTTCTCAAGACTGGCAACGGTGCTGTTCAGGGATTTCTCGGTCTCCACATGGGTCGCAATATCGGCCCGCAGGGATTTTTCGAGACGTGCCGCGAGGGAGAGCTTTTCGTTGAGGCCCTTTTCGCGGGTGATACCGGCTTCAAGCGAGGCTTCGGTGGTGGCAAGTTGCTTCTTCGTGGCGTCAAGATTGCTCCTCGTGCCGTTCAAACTGGTCGTGAGCGTCGCGATTTCAACCTTTCTGGCGGCGATATCAGCAGTGGCGGTCTTGAGGTCGGCGGTAAGCTGGGTGGCGTGAGCCGTTTCCTTGCCAAGGCTGACCGTGAGGCCGGCGACTTCCGTATCGAGCCTGCTGACATCTTTGGTGAGGCCGCTGTTTTTGGCCTTATAGTCGAGATTACTGCTCTCGGAGACGCCGAGGCAGACGAGGAGGATGCCTGTCGCTCCGAGGAGGAGGCGGCCACTGCGGGCCGAGGCTTTTTCAGTGGAGGAACTCATAGTGTTTAGGCGCGTTAATTATTTGATCTAAAAGGCTCGAAAGGGACGGGGGCGGGCAGCCGGAGCTGAGGGCGTATGGTAAGCATCGTGATTGCCGCGGCAACTTTCTTTTTCGTCAAAGATCGGAAAATTTCAGGCTGGCGATGGCAGGCAGGCCCGTGTTGACGCGCGGGCGAGCACGATGACGATGTCCGGGTGCCGCCTGAGGAGATGGGGGCACGCCTTTTTACTCCCATGTCTGCTACCATCACCAGTGCGCCCCGGCCGGCGGTCAATTACAAAGTCGGAAACGAACGCCTCATCCGCGTCCTGCCGGGCGCATCGGGGAAACTCACCTCCCTGCTGCGCAAGCAGGGCCGCGAGGAGCAGGGTGCCCTGCGGGTGGCGGTCGTGGGCGGCGGCTGCTCGGGCCTGCAATATAAAATGGACCTTGTGGATGGCCCGTCGGATCGCGACATCATGGTGGAGAGCGCCGGCGTGCGGGTGGTGATTGATCCGAAAAGCGCGCTGTTCGTCACTGGCTCGGAGCTGGATTTCAGTGAGGATCTGCAGAGTGGGGGATTTAAGGTGAGCAATCCCAACGCCATTGTGACCTGCTCGTGCGGCGAGAGTTTTGCGGCATGATGAAGACCGATGCCTTTGCTCTCCTCGGCTTGCCGCGCCGCGCGGTGCTGAATGCTGACGAAGTGCGGGCTGCCTTTCAGCAGGCCGCCGCTGCCGTGCATCCTGACGGGGCGGGGGATGATGAAGAGCGGGAACGGCGAACCGTGCAGTTTGCGGAGTTGAATGAAGCGCAGGCCACCCTGACGAGTTTGCCGCAGCGGCTGCGTCACCTCCTGACGCTGACGTTTCCTGACACTGCCGCCGCCCGCACGGGAGCCGTCATGGACAACACGGCGATGGAGCTGTTCTCCACCGTTGCCGCCGCCGTGCAACGTGCCGCCGCCGTGCAGGCGCAGAAACAAAAGGCCGCCACGGCACTGGCGAAAGCCATGCTCGCCGGCGGGGAAATGGCCGCGCGCGAGTCGCTGGAGTCCGCCACCCGGCAGGTGGAGTCCGCGCGAACGGCCCTGGAGTCTGAACTGGAGGAATGTGAGCGCGATGCAGAGAAACTGCGCTCCTGTGCCGCCCGCGCCGGATTCCTTGAAAAATGGCAGGCGCAGCTCCGCGCGGCATTCGCCGGATTCTTCGCGGCATAACAGCGGGCAACATCCAGCTTGCCCGCTCCGGCACTCCCGGCTATTCCCGAGGTCATGCAACTCCCGCTTGAAGACAACTTCGAAGACATCATCGGCAAGGCCCAGAAAGGTCTCGGCCTCACGGATGAAGACCTCGCGTTCCGCGCCGGCATTTCCGTGAGCGCTCTGCACGACATGAAGAATGGCCGCGTGCTCGAAGGCCCGGCCCGCCACATCGCACCGCTCCTCGGACTGCACGCTGACAGCTTGCTTGCCATCGGCAGGAAAACGTGGCGTCCCGCACCGGTGAAAGTCGAGGGGCTGCTCATGTTCAATACGAACTACGGCGACATGACGGTGAACAGTTACCTCGTGTATGATCCCGTGTCGCTGTCAGCAGCGCTTTTCGATACCGGCGCTGAGGCCTCGGGAGCGACCTCCGCGATTCACGAGCGCGGGCTTAAACTGGAGGCCATCTATGTTACGCACACGCACCCCGACCACATCGCAGCGCTGGACGTGCTGAGGAAGGAATTTCCGGACGCTGCGGTGAAAGTGGGCCGCGGCGAACTCTTTGACGGCGCTCAACCGGTGGATGAGGGCGCGGCCTTTACCCTCGGCGCGCTGCACATCGAAGCGCGGGAGACATCGGGGCACGCGAAGTGCGGCATCACTTATGTGGTGAACGGCCTGGAGCAACTGATGGCCGTCGTCGGCGATGCCATCTTCGCCGGCAGCATGGGAGGGCCGCGCACCTCATGGGAGCAGGCGCTCACCAGCAACCGACGCCGGATTTTTCCACTGCCTGACAACACCGTCCTGTGCCCCGGTCACGGCCCGCTCACCACCGTGGCGGAGGAGAAGGCGCACAATCCCTTCTTCCCCGAATTCAAACCACCCGCCGATCCAGCTATGAAAGAGAAGATCGCATTCGTCGGCGTCGGCCGCATGGGGGCCAACATGGCGCGCCGCGTCAAGGAAGTCGGTTATCAGGTCACTGCCGTCTATGATGTGAACCAGGCCGCCGCCGCGGAACTGGCCGCCGAAACCGGCGCGACCGCCTGTACGAAACTCGCTGACGTCACCGCCGCCGCGGACGTGATCTTCACCGTCGTCACCAACGATGCCGCAATGCAGAGCATCTTCCACGGCGCAGACGATAACCTTTTCATGGGCGCGGTCGGCAAGACCTTCATCAACTGCGCCACGCTCTCGCCCGGTCTGCATGTGCAGATGGAAAAAGCCGCCGAAGCCGCCGGCGCATCCTGCATCGAAGGCTGTATGGCCAGCAGCATTCCTCAGGCGCGCAGCGGCCAGCTTCAACTCATGATCGGCGGCAAAAAGGAAGTCTTCGATAAAGTCTCGCCGCTGCTGAAAACCATGAGCGCGGTCCTGACCTATGTCGGCCCCGCCGGCAAAGCCGCGGAAGTAAAAGCGCTCGTCAACATGGTCATGAATATCAACACCGCCGCGCTTGCCGAAGGCCTCGGCCTCGGTGCCGCGCTCGGGCTGGACCTGACGATGCTCAGCCAGGTCTTCAGCGTTACCGGTGCCAACAGCCGGGTGCTTCAGACCGACGGCGAAGACATGCTCAACCGCGAGCACTCCTGTTATTTCAGCGCCGAACACGCTGCCAAGGACAGCAACATCGCCCTCGCGCTTGCCCAGGAAAAAGGTCTCGACCTCCCGCTCGCCGCCGCCACCGCCTCACAATACGAAAAGATGGTCGCCGCCGGTCTCGGCGAACTCGACAAGAGCGGCATCGCCGAACTGACATTCCCCGGACGGTACGCCCATCCCGGCGTGTGATGACTGACGTGCCTGGGACCGCGGATTTGTAATCCGCTCGCCATTCCAAGTCCCGGCAGAAGAAGCGGATTCCAAATCCGCGGTCCCGGGTTGTCCCCCGCTCACGTAACACGCCATCCTTCCCACCTGTCCGCGCGCCGCCATCATTGCGGCATGAGAATCCGCCACGCCCTGCTTTTCCTCCTCGCCGCTACCCCGGCTGTCTGCGCCGAACCATTGCCCGGCACGCACCCGCTCATGGAAGACGGCGACCTCGCCGCGAAGATGGTCCAGGGCATTCACCGCTTCCTCGACCGGGAGACCGTTGAAGTCACCAAAGCCCGCGCCGCGCTCTGGAAGCCCGACACCTCCTCACCCGAGGCTTGGAGGAAAAGCATGGAGCCGAAACGTGTCCGCCTGCGGCAGTTGCTGGGGATGGTGGATGAGCGATCTGCTGCCGGAATGCGGACGATGCCCCTTTCGATTGCCGCGGAGGATTCGGCCTCGATTCCTCAGCCAATCTCGAGCGGACGGCTTCTGCCGCTACACCTTGATGTCGAACCGGTGGAATGGAGTGTGATGCGTGGAGTGAGGGGAGAGGGATTGCTTCTGCGGGAACTCGTCCTTGAATTTGAAGACGACGACGACAGGAAGTCGGTCACGTTAGGAAATCTATCCTCAGGGCCAGTCAGTATTGTTATTCCGGACTGTGGTGTGACCCCGGAGCAGATGTTCGGAATCTCGCCAGGAGTTCCGGCGGAGCGCCAATGGGCGAGATTGCTCGCTGGGGGTGAGGTTATCGCGATGTCGTTGTCGGACCGGCGCATTGGAACAGTAATGCCGGAAGGCAGGCCGGCGAAGTTTTCCCAGCGTGAAGTCTTGTGGAGGGCGGGGTTCGAAATGGGTAGAGCTGTTATCGGTTATGAAGTACAGAAGGTTTTGGCAGCAGTGGATTTATACAAAACCGCCAACCCGAAGAGAGCCGTCAATCTTGTCGGCACCGGGGAGGGAGGGTTGA
>JANNVM010000519.1:0-2142 GCA_031414455.1 Verrucomicrobiota bacterium | reverse complement strand
TACTTTCACGAGGTCGGAAATGAATGGCGTGGTGCTCGTGATGCGCCATTTCACTTTCGGAAACTTCGGCGGCGGCGGCGAACTGTTGTCTCCGCAGCCGCAGAGCACCGCCGCGGGCAGCAGACGGAGGAAATGGCGGCGGGAGTTCATGGCTGGAAGCTCAATGCATGGCGCAGGATCGCCGCATGTGGCCGGTCCGGTCCGTCTTTCGTCATGTGAGCTTCCTTCGTCATTCGTCATTCGGGATTCGACATTTCAGCACCCGCACCCCGCCGGTTCACAGGCCGGGCTGAGTTCGCGACTGCGGTCAGCGCCCGGCGCAGACATCCGGGGGTTAGGCTCCTGAGGCAAAAGGTTCAGCTCCGCGAGCAGCGCACGGTCGGCGGCGATGGCGGGGTTGGCGGCGGTGAGGAGTTTGTCGCCGTAGAAGATGGAATTGGCGCCGGCAAAAAACGCGAGCGCCTGGGCTTCGCGGCTGAGGCGCGTGCGGCCGGCGGAGAGACGGACTTTCGCGCGCGGGATGGCGATGCGCGTGCAGGCGATCATGCGCACGAGATCGAAGACATCCACAGGCGGCGTTTCCGCGAGCGGCGTGCCGGGCATGGGCATGAGACTGTTGATCGGAACGCTCTCCGGCTGCGGATTGAACTCGCTGAGGATTTCCAGCATGTGCAGGCGGTCCTCGATCGTTTCGCCGAGTCCCAGAATGCCGCCGCTGCACACGCTCATGCCCGCATCCTGCGCGTGGCGAATGGTGCGCAGACGGTCTTCGTAGGTGTGCGTGGTGACGATCTTCGTGTAGTGTTCAGGCGAGGTGTCGAGGTTGTGATTGTAGGCCGTGACGCCGGCTTCCTTGAGCAGCGCGGCTTCCGCGGCGCCGAGTTCACCCAGCGTGACACAAACCTCCATGCCGAGCTGACTGACATCACGCACGATATCGAGCACCTTCTCAAACCGGTCCGTTCCCGCCCGCACGCCCCGCCACGCCGCACCCATGCAAAAACGAGTGCTTCCGCTGGCCCGCGCCGCCTCGGCCCGCTCCATGATCTCACCCTTTTCCATGAGCCGCTCCGACTTCACCCCGCTGCTGTAGCGCGCACTCTGCGCGCAGTAGGAACAGTCCTCGCTGCATCCGCCGGTCTTGATGGAAAGCAGTGTGCAGAGCTGCACCTCATTCTCCGGCCAGTGATTTTCATGCACCGCGCGCGCCTGCTGGAGGAGGGCGAAAAATGGCTGGTGATAGAGACGGTGGAGTTCGGAATAAGTCACGGGGAAAAGATAAAGGATGAAGGCTAAAGGATGAAAACTGAGCGCTTAACTGAGGGTGTGGATGCGGGATACCGGATGCATTCTTTCATCCTTAAGCCTTCATCCTTCATCCTTTTGCTACTGTCTCCAGCTCCCTGAGATACTCGGCAGTGAAACATTGTCCCCGATGGCGCGATAGTCCGTTTTGCCGACGGCACCCAGCAGTCCCACGCCGGTCGCCTTTTTCCAGACGCCGCTCATGTATTCCGCGGTGTGACAGCCCCAGCTCTTCACATGAGCGTTCTTTGTGAAAAGACCCCGGTGAATGCGGCGCAGATCCACACAGTGCAGATAACAGGTGCTGACGCCGAGGATGTCGCAACTGTAGTCGAACAGGAACGCATACTTGTTGGAGTGAACGAAGAACTCAAGGCCGGCGATCTTTTTTCCGCCGCGACTGTTGAGGTAATTGATGAGGAAATCCCTGGTGCTGAACCACACGATGCGGGCTCCGCATTTGGCGGCGCGCTCGATGATTTCAGAGGTGTAGCAGGTGTAGGGCGGCTGGCGCACAGCGTCCTCACGGTCGCGTTTCACGTAGGCCGGGCGGTAGATCAGCCATGTGAGCTGCGCCGCAGGACCGTGCTGAGCACGGAGCTGTTCGAGCCGAATGTGCGCGGCCTTGGCGAAATTGCCGGCATAGCGGTCGTGCTGCTCCTCCGGAACGCGGTAGTCTTCCCACTGCCGCAGCGCCGGCCCGCCGCTGACAATGATAAATTCCTCCGCCGCATAGTTGTGCTGTGCGAAGGCCATACCGGAAAGGCCGAGAAGAAAAACGAAGACGAGTCGGGCGGTGTGAATCATGAGACTGCCGGCGGGTTGTTGTAAACCGGC
>JANNVM010000518.1:0-5298 GCA_031414455.1 Verrucomicrobiota bacterium | reverse complement strand
GACGCCGGAAAGTATTGCCCTCGCGGCCCGCGGCACACCGGGCGCTCGCCGCGCATGTGACGGGATTGCCGTTAGAACCCGCTGCCGGATCAGCGGTTGATCCCCGTGGTCCGGCACCGGCAGACATTCCGGGGATGCCTTCGGGTATCAGTCCCCGCCGTCCCGCCACACTCACTCCACACTCACCCCGACCTGCGCGATGAGTTTATCGCCGGCCTCGCTGATGGCTCCTTCGCCGTTCGCTTTGAAGGAACTGCTGGCGATGGTGTTGGCGACGCAGGTGATGTCGTTGACGCGGAACCCCGGGCCTTTGCTGCCGGTGACGGTGAGTTCGGAAAAGACGTTGCCGGTGCAGGGGGAATTCTGACGGTCATTATCCTGGGCAATGAAGATGCCCTGTTGGCCGTTGTCCCGGATGGTGAGGCGTGAGAAATTATTGAAATTGCTGTCGCGCATGAAGAGGCCCTGGCTGCCGTTCTTCTCCAGGCGGGTATGGGAGATGATGTTGCGGTTGAATGCGATGTCAGCGCTGATGCCGGCGGCAGCGTTGCTGTGAAGGTAGAGCCGGGTGAAAACGCTCTCCTCAGTTTCGTAGGCGGCGAAGCCGTCGAAGTGATTGTCGTGGCTGGTGAAGTCGCTGATGTGAATGCGGCGGCAGCCTTTTTCGAGGACGACACCGCCGCTCCGGGCGGCCCGGGCGGTGACGTGTTCGATGCGAATGTCTTCGGCCCCGCGGATCGTGAGCGCGTTGTTGCGGATGTGGCTCAGGCCGCCCTGGTCACAGGCCCCGCCATTGCACTCAGAGTCCTGGGCGAGGCGGTTGCCGTCGAGGACGAGTTTGCGGACGGTGACGCGGCTGACCTGCCGCTGTGGAGGGGTCATGGTTTGGCCGACGATCAGAAGCGGGCAGTTCACCCGGTCGGAGAGCTTCAGGATGGTGAGTTCCTGATCCCCGGCGAGTTCCTGATTGTCCCGATCCATCACCAGCGGATCGCTGATGATGTAGGTGCCAGCGCTAAGCATGACGCGACCGCCCGTGGCGGGCAGGGAATGAAGCGCCCGCTGGATGTCATGCCCTGTGCCGCCGTTGACATGGACTTCGTGCCGTCGTCCGGCCGGATTGTCGGCGAGTATGGTGCCGGGTGCCGGGTTTCCTCCTCTGTCGGGGAGACCCGCGAGGCTTTTCATCCCGATGGCAACAAGAGGAATACCTGCAGCCAGCGCGGCGACAGCTACGATCCGGTGGATGACGTGGATTTTCATGGGCACCTCCTCTTTTCGTTCACTAAGGTAAGCGTCGGCAAGAATATAATTTGCTGAAAGCTGGAAATACTTTGAAAGATCGTGAATTTCCAGACGAAAATCGGCCTTCTACAGGGAAATTGAGGCGAAATCAGCGCTGAATCAGTGAGCGGACTTTCTCCGCGGCATGAACGAGATGCAGGATTGCGGCCTCGACTTCCTCCTTTGTGGTGAACCGGGAGAGGGAAATTCGGAGCGTTTGGCCCGCCTGTTCCCGACTGAGTCCCATGGCGGCAAGAACGTGCGAAATATTATGCGATCCGGTGTGGCAGGCGCTGCCGGCACTGACGCAGACACCCGTGCGATCAAGGAGGACCATCATCGCAGCGGCTTCGCAGCCATCGATGCGCAGACTGCTCGTATTCGGGGTGCGCGGCGATTCCTTGCCGTGAAAAATGACACCGGAGAGCCGGGCGGCGAGTTCGCTTTCCAGACGATCACGCAGCGGGCCAATGGGATCGGTGGAGTGCGCTGTCATGTGGAGTCGGGCCTGCTCAGCCGCAGTTCCGAGAGCGACGATACTCGCGACGTTTTCTGTGCCGGCCCGGCGGCGGTTTTCCTGCCCGCCGCCCAGCATCCACGGCTGGAACGCGACCCGGTGGCTCACATAAAGAATGCCGACGCCTTTGGGGGCATGGAATTTGTGCCCGGAAAGCGCAAGGTAATGGACTTGGCTGTCGCGGAGGCTGAGGGGGATCTTCGCCCCGGCCTGAACGGCGTCGGTGTGGAAAAGGACGCCCGCCTTTTCCGTGAGTGCCGCCGCTTCGGCGATGGGGGCGAGTACCCCGGTCTCGTTGTTGCCCCACATGAGCGAGACCAGAGCCGTTCGGCCGGGGCGCAGCGCGGCGGAGAGTTCGTCGAGGCTCAGACCGCCGCCGGGAGACACTGGCAAACGGGTGATTTCATAGCCTTGGTTTTTCTCGAGCCACGTGCAGTATTGCAGGACGGCGTCGTGTTCGGTGGCGCAGGTGATGAGGTGCTTCCGGTCCGGGTAAAGTTGGGTCGCCGAGAAGATGGCCGCGTTGTCAGCTTCGGTGCCGCCACTGGTGAACAGGATTTCCTCCGGTGTGCAGTCGAGCAGCGTGGCGACCCGTTCGCGGGCTGTGACGAGCGCCTTGCGCACCGGTCGAGCGGCATCATAACCACTGGAGGGGTTGGCAAAGTGCTCGCGCAGGAATGGCAGCATGGCCTCAACGGCGACAGGGTCGAGTGGCGTGGTGGCGTTGTTGTCGAGGTAGATCAAGATGACGCATGATGCCCGGCGGCGTGCCCGGCTCAAGCCGCAACACAGCCTCCCGGTGATTTCTCTTTCGGGGGACGATGACGTTTAGCGGCGGGTGGCGTGAGGGCTGGGCTTAAATGCCCCCGGCATGCTGACGCCAACCATCCCGCGTCCTCAGGGGCCGTCTCAGCGCATTTCTTTCCGGGCGAAACATGGCCGGCTCCTGTCGCAAAAACGTCAGTAAATAACCAGATGCCTCTCCATCCCAATTTTCGTCGGTTTCAAGATCGATTCACCGAATCCAAACACCCGCCATCATCCTGATTTGCAGCAGGTTTCGGGATTTGTAGCAAAATATACTCTCTTTCAGGTATAAACGGGTAGAAATAGCTACACTTCAACATGGACCCCATCAAGAATCCCTTTGCCCCCGGTGCGGGTTCACCGCCGCCGGAACTGGTCGGCCGCGACCCCGTTCTCGACCAGGCCCGCGTGCTTTTGGGGCGCGTGAAGCAAAAGCGGTCTGAGAAAAGCATGTTGCTCACCGGCCTGCGCGGGGTGGGGAAAACCGTTCTGCTCAACGAAATCGAACGCATGGCCCGTCAGCAGGATTACCGGACGATCCAGATTGAAGCTCACGAGAACAAGCCGCTGGGACCATTGATCGTGCCGTACTTGCGAACGGTACTTTACGAGTTGGATCGAGTGAAGGGAGTGGGGAACAGGGTCAAACGCGGGCTGGCAGTCCCGCGGAGTTTCATCGGCGCGCTTAAGCTCGAGGCAGGGGACATCACGTTCGGTCTGGATATTGAGCCGGAAACGGGAGCCGCCGACAGCGGTGATTTGGAAATTGATCTGCCCAATCTTTTTGTCGCGGTCGCTGAGGCCGCTCAGGAAAGGAGGAGCGCGGTCGCGGTGCTGATTGATGAGATACAATACTTCAATCAGAAGGAACTGGGTGCGCTCATCATGGCCATGCACAAGGTGCAGCAGCGTCAACTTCCGCTGGTGCTGCTCGGGGCGGGCCTGCCCATCCTTCCTGGTCTGGCGGGTGAATCAAAATCGTATGCCGAGCGGCTGTTCAGTTTTCCGGATATCGGAGCGCTCTCCGAAGAAGACTCAGCGCGAGCCCTCCGCGAACCGACCCTGGCGGTTGGAGTGGTCTTCGAGGCCCCGGCTTTGGCCGAGGTTTTCCGTCTCACGAACGGCTATCCGTATTTCCTTCAGGAATGGGGCTATCAGTCGTGGAACCTGGCCCCCGCCAGTCCGATCACCCTGCCCATTGTTCAGAATGCCACGGCGAAAGTCATCCCCCGTCTCGACCAGAATTTCTTCCGCGTTCGCTTCGACCGCCTTACTCCCAGCGAAAAGAACTTCCTCCGCGCGGTCGCTCATCCTGGCCCCGGCCCGCAACGCACTGGCGACATCGCTGATGTCCTTGCCGTAAAGATCAGCAGCCTCGGTCCAGTGCGCGCCAAGTTGATCAAAAAGGGGATGATCTACAGCCCGGCCCACGGTGACATCGCCTTCACCGTCCCGCTGTTCGACGAATTTATGGTCCGCGCCATCCCTGAATTCAAGCCGTAGAAAGGAACACCCATGCCCTGCCCGCCCTCCGCTGAAAATTATGACCTCTCCGAAACCGGGAAGCGCGACCTCCTCGACATGTCCGGCCGCCAGGTCAAAGGCTGGACCAACAAACTCATCCGGGGCGACACAAATCGCATGCCGCGTTACATGGGGCCTCGGCGCGGATTCCTTCATCGCCATAATTTACGGCTGCGCCTGTGCACCGGAGACATAACCGCTCTACCGGGGGGACTCTCGAATGAAACAACGCAATGACCCCACCCAACTCCACCTATAATCTACCACCGGAGCGCGCATCCCCGGTCCTGCGCGAAGGTGACATCGAGGACGCCTTCATCGAAAAGCTCCGCAGCCTCAAATACACCGTCCGCCCGGACATCACCGACCGCGCCACGCTGGAGCGGAACTTCCGGGAGAAGTTCGAGTCCATCAACCGTGTCCGCCTCACCGATGGCGAGTTCGCCCGCCTGCTCGGCGAGATCGTCACGGACAATGTCTTCACCGCCGCTAAAACCCTCCGCCAAATCAACAGCTTCACCCGCGACGACGGCACCCCGCTGAACTACACCCTCGTCAACCTCAAGGACTGGTGCAAAAACGACTTCGAGGTCGTCAACCAGCTCCGCATCAACACGGACTACAGCCACCACCGCTTCGATGTGCTCATCCTCATCAATGGCGTTCCTGTCACCCAGATCGAGCTGAAAACCCTCGGCGTAAATCCCCGCCGGGCCATGGAGCAGATCGTCGAATATAAGAACGATCCCGGCAACGGCTACGCCAAGACCCTCCTCTGCTTCCTCCAGCTCTTCATCGTCAGCAATCGCGACCAGACCTTCTACTTCGCCAACAACAACGCCCGTCACTTCGCCTTCAATGCCGATGAGCGCTTCCTGCCCATCTACGAGTTCGCGGATGAGCACAACAAGAAGATCACCCACCTCGTTCCCTTCGCCGAGCGCTTCCTGAAAAAGTGTGACCTCGGCCGCACCATCAGCCGCTACATGGTGCTCATCGCCAGCGAGCAGAAGCTCATGATCATGCGGCCTTATCAGGTCTATGCCGTGCAGCACATGGTGAAGTGCATTGATGACGACGACGGCAACGGCTTTGTCTGGCACACCACCGGCAGCGGCAAGACGCTCACCTCTTTCAAGGCCTCCACGCTGCTCAAGGAAAACGAC
>JANNVM010000517.1:0-17919 GCA_031414455.1 Verrucomicrobiota bacterium | reverse complement strand
GCCCGCCCTTAAAATCTCCTCACCGTGTTCAGGTTTCCCTGCTAACCCTGCCGGCACCACTCACGTACGGCCCCCCTCCTCCAGGGGGACTGGAAGTCCCCTCTACGTAGAGTGGGACGAAGTGGGGAATGCGATGGGCATAAATTTCAACCGGTTGCCAGCGGCGGACTGATCCATGCGGCGAGTGGAGACTCCGTCGTATCGTTGCAGCGCTGTGACGGCATCCGGTATTCACCGCACGGGACCAGTCGCAGGCTATTTGCCATCGTTCACAGCACGCTGCTTCGCCGGAGCCGCAGCTGGCTGGAGCGCCGGGTCCAGAGCAAGGATGGCGAGGCTGGTCGTCTCGACGTTGGCCATGCCGACCGGCGTTCCGTCCGGTTTGTAGTCGGTGATCCAGCCGCCGGAATCCACCTGCATCTTCAGAAGCCGCCCGCGCATGGCGGTGAGAGCGGGTGACTGCATTTCAAAGCGACGAGCCGACCGGAGGGCGAGGGCGAGCTTGTAAGTCGCATAGAGTTTGCTGTGCCGGGTGGCCTCGTCGTTGAACCCGGTGCCATCCCACATGGCGAGGGCCGCGGCGAAGTGGGCGCGGGCTTTCGCGGCATCCGGCTCCGCGATGGCGGCGAAGCACAGCAGGTCGGCGTAGCCGTCGAAGTGCGCATTCAGTTCGTCCGTTGTGAACTCCGAGCGGATGGTGAACTTTACGGTCTTCGCGACGTCGCGCAGTTCGTAGCGCCGCAGCGGCAGCGCACCCTCGCCAAAGAGCATTTCGATCTTCCCCGAGCGCTCGACACCATAACGCCGGATGGCCGTCGTGATTTTTGCTGCTTCCGCCGGATGCGTGGGTGCAAGGACTTTGGCCGCAAGATAGTTGTCATGATAGAGCCAGATCACATGGTGCCCGGCAAACTCCGGCAGCAGGTGCAGTTCCGGATGCATCAGCCGCAGGAGAAACTCCCTCCCGCGCTTCACCGCATTCGATTCGGGTTCATCCGCGCGGCAAAAGATGCTGGGGAGGAGGACGATGAATGTGAGGCGTTTCATTTGGCTGCGTAGAGGGTTACGCCAGGATTTCTCTGACAATGTCCCCGTGGACATCCGTGAGCCGGCGATCGATGCCGCTGTGACGGACACTGAGCTTCTCGTGATTGATGCCGAGCAGATGCAGGATCGTGGCGTGGAAGTCGTAGGTGTTGGTCACGTCTTCGACGGCTTTCCACGACCACTCGTCACTCTGGCCGTGAGCGGTGCCGGGCTTCACTCCGCCGCCGGCGAACCAGGAAACAAACGTGCCGCCATTGTGGTCGCGGCCCACACTGCCCTGACTGAACGGCATCCGTCCAAACTCGGTCGTCCAAATGAGCAGCGTATCGTCGAGCAGGCCGCGGGCTTTCAAATCCATAAGCAGCGCGGCCGCCGGCTGATCCATGCGGCGGGCGGCGACGGTGAGTTCCTTCGCGATGTCCGTGTGATTGTCCCAATTGTCCGATCCCCCGCCCTGACCACTCCACACCTGCACAAAACGCACGCCGCGTTCCACCATGCGCCGCGCCATCAGGCAGCGTTTGCCAAAATCGGCGGTCTCCGCCTGATCCAGTCCATAGAGTTGCTTCGTGGCATCGGTTTCGCCGGCAAGATCGAGCAGTTCCGGAGCGGCAAGCTGGAGCCGTGCGGCGAGTTCATAACTTTTCATGCGTGCCGTGAGGCGTGAGTCATCCGGACGCTCTGCGGCGTGGGCGGCGTTCATTTCCCGCAGCAGCGCCAGACCATCGGCCCGGCTGGCAGGTGTGATGTTCGTGGCACTCACGGGAGGACTCAGGTGCGTGATCGGCTGTGCGGCAGCGGCATTGATGATCGTGCCCTGATGATTCGCCGGAAGAAATCCTGACGTGAACGCACTGCGTCCGTTGTAGGGCAGACCCTTGGCGTCCGGCAGCACGACAAAAGCAGGGACGTTCTCCGCGAGGCTGCCGAGCGCATACGACACCCATGCGCCGGCACACGGGAAGCCCGGCAGGACGAATCCGCTCGTCTGCAAATACGCTGCGGGTCCATGGACATTCGACTTCGACTGCATGGCCATGAGAAACGCCATGTCGTCCACATGCTTCGCCAAATGCGGCAGTGCGCTGCTCACCCAGCGCCCGCACTGCCCATGCTGCGCCCATTCGAACGGACTCTTCATCACCGCGCCCGGCGTGCTGATGCTCGCCTCCACCCGCTCACCGGTTCCGGGATCGAACGCCTGCCCGTGCCGGGCAATCAGCATCGGCTTGTAATCGAACAGGTCGCACTGGCTGGCACCGCCATTCATAAAAAGCTGAATGACGCGCTTCGCTTTCGGAGCGTGATGGAGTGCCGCTGACGCTAACGCCTCCCGCTGCATCAGCGAAGCCAGCGCAATCCCGCCCAGCCCCGTGGTGAGGCTGCCGAGGAAGTCGCGGCGCGATGGATGACGGGGGAGGTTCACGGGTCAATCCAGATAGAGAAATTCATTGCTGTTAATGATGATTTGGCAGGCATTCGCGAGGCCGTGTTTCTGCGCGTAGGCGGTGAACGCCACGGCTTCATCGGGGCGGGGAGCGCGTTGGAGTATGAGGCGGAAGGCGGCGGTGATTTGTGTCCCCGGTGCGGCATCCGCTTTCGCACAGCGGACGGCAATGTGCTCGCACTGGCGAATGACAAAGGCATTGTTCAGCAGGGCAAATGCCTGCACGGCGGTCGCGGACTCGCTGCGCGACGGTGTCGATGCGCCCCCGTCGGGACAGTCGAGGGCGTCCATGAGGGGATCGGCCACGGTGCGGAAGATGAATCGGTAGAGGGCGCGGCGGCGGGCGGCGGGAGAATCGCCGTCGAAGTGTTCGTAGTCGAGGAATGCCGGGTTTCCGCCGGACATGAATGTGGCGTCACCCCGTGAGATGAACTGCACCGCCGGCGGGCCTCCCATCGTGAGGTCAAGTTTGCCGCTGAGCATGAGTAGGGTGTCCCGCAGCTGTTCGCCGGAGAGGCGCAGGCGATTCTGACGCCACAACAGACGGTTGTCGGGGTCTTGCGCCTTCGCGGCAGAGTGATCAGCAATCAGTGACCGGTGATCCGTTCCCTCCGGCAGCGGTTGATTACTGATCACTGATAACTGATCACCGGACACCTGCCGGTAGGTCCCGCTCGTCACGATCAGCCTGTGCAGCGCTTTCAACGAACCTTTCGCTTCGTCGCGGAACCATACGGCGAGCCAGTCCAGCAACTCTGGATGACTCGGGGTGCCGCCCATTTTACCGAAGTCGCTGGGGGTGTCGCAGAGGCCGCGGCCAAAGTGCCATGCCCACACGCGATTCACGATACTGCGCCACGTGAGCGCGTTGCGGTCGTCGGCAAGCCAGCGGGCGAGCGCGGCACGGCGCTGAGATTCTTCGCCAGCATCGCCGATGGCGAAGTCCGGAGACATTCCGGGGATACATGACAATGTGCCAGGCCCGACGAGTTCTCCGGGTTTGCCAAGCTCGCCGCGGGCGAGCACATGGATGGGGCGCGGCTGCGGTGATGGCTTGAAGTTCTCGCCGTCAGGCGGGAAATCACGGGTGATGGCATAGACGGATTGCGGCGCGGGAAGTGCCGCGAGGGCCCGTTGATTCTCCAAAGTGAGCACCACCAGCGCGAGTGCGTGGCGTTGGGCGGGAGTGCGCCCGCCCGCAGGCACGCGCAGAATCTCCCACAGCCCGGAGGACACCGGCGCGACAATGGCCGCAGGCGCGTCATCAGTTGAGGAAAGCCGGAAACGTCCGATGCCGTGCCCCTGCGCTCCCGCCTGGAATTCGAGCAGCAGCGTGAAAGTCGTGTCCCCGGCAAACACGACGGGATCCTTGATTTCGAAGACTGCCTCGTGCGGCTCGCCGTAGCGCGGATGCACACCCCACTGCGTTTCGCTCTTCCCATCAATCGCCTGCGCAGCCGAGATGGCCGGCCCTTCGTCGTAGTCGGCGGAGGCGCGTGATAACATGAGCGGCTTCGCGCTTTCCCCGGCAGCGGGTGATGCTGCGAAAGCACGGAATTCCGAGAGGTGGAAATTGCCGTTGTCCCACCGTCCCGGGCCGCGCTGCGGGAGCCGGTCATCGGGGAGCACTTCCAGTCGCACGGCGCTCAATTTTCCCGCCGGCCGCCGTGCGGTAACGATGTAGGAATCGTGCACCGGGCGGTTGCCACTGGCGAACCAGGAACCGTCATCCTGCCGGGTTAAGGTTGCGCCGCCGGTCGAGACGACGCTCACGATTTCAAACGGGGCCCACGCCTTCTCCCGCTGAGCCAGGGCATTTTCCCACGCAGCTACCTTTCGCGCGGCCTCCGGCGTCCCGAGTATGGTCGCATCGCGTTTTTCGAGGGCGCGTTTTTCGGCGAGCAGCCGGGCGCGTTTCAACTGCGTTTCCGAGTCGGCATCGAACGGCCGGTCCGCGCGGTCCACACCCGCGAAGACCGCCTGCAGCGCATAATATTCCCGCTGGGTGACGGGGTCGAACTTGTGATCATGACAGCGCGCGCAGTGGACGGTCAGGCTCTGGAATGTTCCCATCACCGTAGTCACCATGTTGTCACGGTCGAGGTTTTGGGACATGCGATGGTCCACCGTGTCCTCGCGCACGGTCACCATCAGCGTGTGATCCCACGGCCCCGCGGCGACGAAACCGAGCGCCACCGTGGCCTGCGGGTCACCGGGAAAGAGCACATCACCGGCGACCTGTTCCTGCACGAAACGCGCGTACGGTTTGTCGTCGTTGAACGCGCGGATAACGTAGTCGCGATACGGCCACGCATTCCAGCGGGCATAGTCGTGGTCGTTGCCGTGAGTATCCGCGTAGTTCGCGACATCGAGCCAGTGACGCGCCCAGTGCTCGCCGTAGCGCGGAGAGGCGAGGAGTTTGTCCACGAGTGATTCATAGGATTGTTCCGCTATAACAAATGCCTCTGTGTCCTCCTGCGCAGGCGGCAGGCCGGTGAGATCATAAGTCACGCGCCGGATGAGCGTCCGCCGGCCGGCTTCCGGAGACGGAGTCATCTTTTTCTCAGCAAGCCTTGCGCGGACGAATGCATCCAGCGGATTCGCTTCCATCCCTGGAACCGCAGGCTTCACAAGAGGCTTGAGCGACCACAGCCCGTCTCCCCGGCACAGCGGCGCGAGGAGAAAGGATGCCAGAAAGAGCAACGGACGCATGGTTATAGCCGTTCAATTCACGAAGAGGAACTCACTGCTGTTGAGCAGCAGCCGGCACAGCGAAGCCATACCGTGCCGCGTGGCGTGAACTGTGAATTCGCGGAGTTCCTCCTCAGCCGGGTCGCGCAGCCACACGAGGCGAACGGCGCGGGCAACCTGCCCTTCCAGCGCTGCCGCCTCCCTCTCCACACGGCGTGCAAAGGCCTCGCTGTGATGCAGAACAAAATTGTTATTGTAGAGAGCAAGCGACTGCAGCGGAGACGCCGAGAAGCTGCGCACCGGTGACAGCAGACCGAGGTC
This sequence comes from Verrucomicrobiota bacterium, assembly GCA_031414455.1. Taxonomy (GTDB): domain Bacteria; phylum Verrucomicrobiota; class Verrucomicrobiia; order Verrucomicrobiales; family V1-33; genus V1-33. The sequence goes on along the minus strand of JANNVM010000517.1, from coordinate 12,413 downwards.
GGGAAAGTCGAGTGCTTCCATCAACGGATCAGCGATGCCGCGCCAGACGAAACGATAGATGCTGCGGCGACCGGAGCCGGGACTGCTCCAGTCGTAGGCAGCGTAGTCGAGCGACGGCGTGTTTTGCGGACCCTTGCTTTTGGTGAAGTTTTCCATGGCCGGCCCGCCCATCGTCAGGTCCAGCCGCCCTGACACTGCGAGCGTGAAATCGCGAAAGCCATCGGCATCGAGCCGGTGGCGGTTCTGCCGCCAGAGGAAACGGTTCCCGCCATCCGCTGCGTTGATGGATCCTGCCGGAGGGCTGAGCGAACTCCGCCGGTAGGTCTCCGACGTCACGATCAGCCGGTGCAGTTGCTTAAGCGATCCTTTGGCTTCGTCGCGGAACCACACGGCCATCCAGTCGAGCAATTCCAGGTGTGATGGCGTGCCGCCCATTTCCCCAAAGTCGCCCGGTGTGTCGCAAAGTCCGCGACCGAAGTGATAGTGCCACACGCGGTTCACGATACTGCGCCACGTGAGGACATTGCCGGGATCGGCGATCCAGTCCGCGAGTGCCGCACGGCGCTCTGCTTCACTCTGCGGATCCTTCAGGGGAAAGCGGCCGGGCAAATGTTTGAGTGCGGAGAGCGCCCCCGGCACCGCGACCGCCTTTGGTTTGTCGAATTCGCCGCGGTCCAGCACATGCACGACCTTGGGCCCGGGCAGCGATTTGGGTGAGCGCACGGGATCGCCGCTGAGAATGTCCACCGACGGTGCGGCCGCGAAGACGCGGGCCTGCGGCGGCAGTTTCGTCAATGACGTTTCCGCCGCCAGTTTCACGGCATGGGCCGCAATGGCGAGACGCTGTGCCGGAGTCCGCTGGTCAGCCGCAATGACCAGGGCCGCCTCCACTTCTCCGGGAAGCACCGTGCTGCGTGGCTCAGGATGACTGGTCACGGAGAGTTTGAGCGCACCGATGACGTGGAAGCCGCCGTGCTCCTGACGCAGCACCACCGCGAGGCGCGTTCCCCGCGCGAGCACCTGCTTTTCAGCAAATTCGAACACGGCCTGATGCGACTGCCCGACCGCTGGATGAATGCCCCACGCCGTTTTCAAATTGCCATCGAGGGCTTTGCTGATTTCCCAGTCGGTCTGATTGAAGTCCGCCGTGGCGCGGCTGATTTTGACGGGGCGGGGAGACGGCTGGCCCGGCTCAAACAGTTGCAGTTCAATTTCGGACAGATGGAAATTGCCGTTATCGTTGCGGCCCGGCCCGCGCATCGGCAGCGCATCCTGCGCCAGCACATCGAGCCGAAGCGCCGTGATCTCCGGGAGGTCCACCGGCGCCGTGATGGTATAGGTTTCTTTGTCAGGCCGCGGGCCTCCCGCCGTAATGACATCATCCGCACCGCAGGTCAGCGTCGCCCCGCCAGCGGAGAGGAATGTCCCGGCTTTGAGCGGTGACCACCTCACGCCGCGCTCCGGCTGTTCGAGCCATGCGCGCACCACCGGCTCATTCTCCGCAGCGAGAATTACGGCGGCATCCTTTTGGTCCGCCGCCCGGGAGAGCACGTTCCAGCGCACCCGGTCCCGCTTCACCTGCGGGTCTTTGTCGTAGGTGATCTCCCCTTTGATGAGGCCCGCGAAAACGGCCTGCAGTGAATAATAATCCTCCTGGGAGATGGGATCGAACTTGTGCGCATGGCACCGCGCGCAGTTCGCCGTGGTGCTCGTAAATGTCGCCATCGTCTGCGTCACGAGATCATCACGGTCAATGTAGTCGAACATGTCCACCGTGGTGGCGAAGGCACTCATATCGAAAAGCCCGGCACCGAGAAAACCCAGCGCCGGTATCAGTTGTGGTTCGTCAGGATAAAAACAATCTGCAGCCAACTGCTCGCGAATGAATCGCGGATAGAGCGTGTCGCCGTTCAGTGCGGCAATGACGTAGTCACGGAACGGCCAGGCATTTTCGCGGGCAATGTCGTGCTCATAGCCGTGGGAGTCGGCGAAGTGGATCGTGTCGAACCAGTGCCGCGCCCAGCGTTCACCGTAGCGGGGCGACGCGAGAAGGCGATCTGTGAGGGTCGAGAGATTAGCGTTGAGGGTTGACGGCTCAGAGTCCTTGCAGGCGGCGGAGAAAGCGTCCGCTTCCTCCGGGGACGGAGGCAGACCGGTGAGGTCATAACTGATGCGGCGAATGAGCGTGCGCGGATCCGCCGGTGGCGCAGGCGTCAGGCCTTTCTCCGTCAGCTTCGCGAGGATGAAGGCATCTATCGGATTGGCCGCGGCTCCGGGAACCGGGGGACTAATCAGCGGGCGGAGCGACCAGTGCTGCACCTCCGGCGACTTGCGCGGTTCCGCCGCAAGCCACGAGGGCAGCAGAATGCAGACGAGAAAGAGTGGGCGGAGGGAAGGCATCGGAAGACGAACTCGCCAGTGAAGGCCGCTCAGATACGGGGGAAAGATGCCAAAACATTCACTCTCAATGACGCCGCTCCCGTCACGCAAAATGCATCACTGCAATGTCCGAGCGGCGCTGCATTCCGTCGAAACTGATGTGGGCGGCTGCCGCGTTCGCCTTCTCGCGCGCCCCGGCGCGGGTCGCGGCCTGAGCGACCACCGCCAGCACGCGGCCACCGCTGGTCTCAAACTCCCCGGCTCCGTTCTGCCGGGTGCCGCAATGATAGACCCGCGCTCCCTCCACATTCTCCAGTCCGCGGATCACGTCCCCGCTGCGGCTGGTGGCGGGATAGCCGGCGCTGGCAAGGATGATGCACACGCTCCAGCCGTCCTTGAATTCCAACAACTCCGGACGCAGCCGTCCGTTCGCGGCCTCAAACACATACTGTGCAAAGTCCCCGCCGAAGAGCGGCATCACCGCTTCACACTCGGGATCGCCAAAGCGGCAGTTGTATTCAATTATTTTCGGCCCGTCCGGCGTCAGCATGAGGCCAAAATAAAGAAAGCCGCGATACTTCAGCCCGTCCTTCTGCAATCCGTCCACTGTCGGCTGAATGATCTGCTGCTCGATCAGCGCGAGCACTTCGCGCGGGACGATGTCGCGGCTGGCCACTGCCCCCATGCCGCCGGTATTCGGGCCTTCATCATTGTCGCGGATCCGTTTATAGTCGCGCGCCGGTGTCAGGAGGTGATACGCGCCGTCCACGATGCTGCAAAAGAGGCTCAACTCCGGTCCTGTCAGGCATTCCTCCACGACCATGCGCCCGTCGCCGAACGCCCGCTGCACGAAGACCGTTTGGAGAAACTCCTCCACCATCTCCGGCGTCGTACAGACCGCCACACCCTTGCCTGCGGCGAGGCCGTCGAATTTCAAGACCACCGGCACCTTCGCCGCCGCGGCGCGCGCCTCCTCCAGCGTCTCCACCACGGCAAAGCCCGCGGTGGGGATCGCATGGCGCATGAGGAAGTGCTTGGCGAATTCCTTGCTCGCCTCCAGTTGCGCACTTTCCTTCGGCGGCCCCCAACAGGGAATACCGGCCGCCTCACACAGATTGGCCAGCCCGTCGCCGGTCACCAGCAGACTCTCATCGCCCGCGACACAGAGATCAATTTTTGCCCCCACCATCCACGGCACCAGTGCATCAAAATCCTTCACCGGCGTCGGCTGCGCTGTGCGGAAAATCGCCGCACTGCCCGGCCACGAAAAAATTTCGTGCGCCCCCGGCGACTCCTGAAGCGCCGTGATCAGCGCGTGTTCGCGCCCGCCTTTGCCTGTGACCAGTATTCTCATATCCACGCCCCGAAGCGCCTTCGCTGTGGCGGCGCAAGGGGGAGTTCGGGCGGCGAGGCGGAAGTTGTATCAAGCGCACTCAAGGGCTGATTAATGGCACCGCTGGAAAGCAGGTGTGGTAACGGTTGGCATCGCGTGTGAGGAGCGTATGGCCCTCCACCTGTGCATGTGCCCCGATGTAAAAGTCCGGGAGAGGAGAAGCCCTGCTCCCGCCCCGGGTCTTGTATTTCCCGAACGCCGCGGAAGCCAGCGTGCAGCACGCAAACGGCAACGCCTCACGCTGAAACGATGCGGGGATAAGCCACTCATCCAACGCCCTCCAGTCGTGATCAAAAACCGGGGCGATCTCCGCGCAGATGATCGGATTCACCACCGGCGGACGTCTCACGACCTCGCGTCAATACTGTTTTTCCGGCCACGGCAGCCAAACGGGAATTGCCGCGGCATTCCATGTTGAATCCTCCGCGCCCGCCTGTCACATCCCCGACATGCCCCGCCGCATTTTCCTGACATGGTCTCAGCCGCTGCTGCCGGCGGTGGTGGAGCACTTGTGTGCGGAATGGAAGGACGGGGCGCTCGACCTTTCGCATCTTGTGGCCGTCGTGCCTACCGCGGAGGCCGGCCGGCGGGTCAAGGAGGCGCTGGCGCTGCGCGCGGCGGCGCGGGGGACGGCGGTGTTGTCGCCTCACATCATCACGCCGGAGGTCATAACTGCATGGGCCCTTGCGGAAATGCCGGCGGTCGCCACACCGGCGGAAACGCTGCTGGTGTGGATGCAGGTGCTGACGGATGTGCCGCTGGAGGACTATGCCGCGCTCTTTCCTGTGCCGCCCGTGAGCCGCGATGCGACATGGGCGCGGAGCACCGCGGGCGAGATGATTCGCCTGCGGCACCGGCTGGAGGAAGGCGGACGCACCCTTGCGGACGCGACGCGGCGGCTCGGGGCGGCGCATCCGGAGACGGAACGGTGGAATGATCTGGCGCGCCTCGAAAAACGCGTGCTGGCAGCATTTAAGAAGGCGGGCCTGACTGATTCCGTCACTGCGCGCCTCGCTGCGGCAGCCAGCCCGGTGTTGCCTCCAGGGGTGACACACATCGTTGTGATGGCGGTGCCGGATCCCGTGCATTTGGTCGTCACGGCGCTGGAGAACGCGGAGCGTCAGGGTGCCGCAATCAATGTCCTCATCCATGGGAATGCGACTGACGGGGACCTCTGGGACGAATGGGGCCGTCCTTTGCATGACATTTGGGGCGGGCGGGTCATTGAGATTCCTGAGCCGGAGGCACGCATCCGGCTGGTGGCCCGTCCGGAAGATGAAGCGGCCGCACTGGTTGAAGCGATGCAGCAGGATGCGGCGCTGGCGATCGGTTCAGCCGACCCGGAGATCGCGGCACCGCTGGAGGAATGTGCGGCGCGCGGGGGCGTGGCGGTTTTCGATCCCGGCGGCCTCCCGCTGACCACGCACGGGGTTTCCTGGATGCTTACCTGCCTGACCAATCTCCTGCGCACCGATTCCGCCCTCGAGGCGGCGAGGATGCTGCGGCTGCCGGATTTGCTCACCGCTTCAGGCGCGGGCGTCTCTGCTGAGTTTCTGCTCCGCGACTGGGATGAGTTTCAGCAGGCCCACCTGCCCCGCACGCTGCGCGATGCCGTTGCTCTCGCCGCGAATTGGACGCCACGCCGCAAGGACCGGGTTGAGAATGCTGCAGGCGTCCTGACTCCCGTGCTGCACTGGCTCAACAGCCAATGCGGCAACCTGCGCCGTGCGAGGACCACGGACGCGCTCTATCAGTTCATGGATGCGCTCTTTACCGGGAAAACATTCACCACAGAAGGAGACCACGCCATCTTCCAGGACGCCCTGGAACAGTGGCAGGAGACGCTTGATGCGCTGGGGCAGGCGGCTGAGCGCACGGGATATGTCATGGACACCGTCGCGCTCCTCGAAACTGCACAGCATCTGCTGCGGGACGTCCGGCTTTACCCTGACAACATTGAAAATGCCCCCGCGCTCAGCGGCTGGCTGGAACTGCCCTGGCTGGAAGCGCCGCACCTCGCCGTCGCGGGGCTGAACGAAGGCATGGCTCCTGACAGCATCACCGGCGACCCATGGCTGCCTGACAGCGTGCGCGGGCTGCTCAATCTGAAGACCAACGCCATCCGGCTCGCCCGCGACAGTTATCTGCTCACCTCGCTGATCGAATGCCGCCGCTCCGTCGGGAGCGTACAGTTGCTGGCGGCACGCGAGTCCGCCGGCGGTGATCCCCTTAAGCCGAGCCGGCTGCTCCTGCGCTGTCCGGAGGAGGAACTCGCGGCCCGCGCCCTGCGGCTGTTCCCGGCTGAGGAAATGGAGGACGCCCGCCCGTCGCCGCCCTCGTGGCACCGCGCGTGGCGGCTGCGCCCGCCGACGCCGGACCTCGAAGCCGCGGTTTTCACGAAAATGAGCGTCACGCAGTTCAGCGACTACCTGAGCTGCCCGTTTCGCTTCTATCTCAAACACATCCTGCGCATGGAGCCCTTCGACGCCACGCGCGACGAAATGGACGCTCGGGATTTCGGCTCGCTCATTCACGATTCCCTCCAGGCCCTGCACATGGACGCAACCTTGCGCGACAGCGACGATGAGGCGGCGATCGGGGCCTATCTTGATGAGAAAATCCAGACCCTGACCACCCGGCGGTATGGTGTAGAACCCACGCTTCCCATCGTCATTCAACTGGAGAGCGCGCGGAACCGTCTCCGGGCGCTCGCCGGCGTTCAGGCCGCCGCCCGTGCCGACGGCTGGCGCGTGGAGCATGTGGAAGTCAGCTTTCCGGAACTCCCGGATAACAAAGAGCCGGTGAAACTGGACGACGTGCTCATCAGCGGTCGCATTGATCTGATTGAGCGTCACAAGGACACCGGCCAGCGCCGGGTCATTGACTACAAGACGGGGGCAAAAGGCACCGAGCCTGACAAGGCGCACCTCAAGGCGCTGCGCGGGGCGGCGGGGAGCGACGTTCCTCTTTGGCAGCTCTGCGACAGCGGCGGTAAAATGCAGCGCTGGACCAATCTCCAGCTCCCTGTTTATGCCTGGGTCGTGAGCCGGATGGAAGGCGGCAGCGGGGAAGTGCAGGCCGGCTATATCAATTTGCCCCCCGCCACATCGGAAACGGCGGTGAACATGTGGGAGGGGCTGGACGATGAAATGATCGTGTCGGCCATTAGTTGCGCCCGCGGGGTGATCCGCAGCATTCGTCAGGGCATTTTCTGGCCGCCCGCCCGGTCGCCGGAGTATGACGATTTCAAGGGGCTGTGGTTCCAGGATGTGGCGGAGAGTTTCGACCCGGGACTGCTGGAGCAGTTCCGGGAGCTGAGGAAGTGATCAGTGGCAGAATGTGGAAATCGGGGGTTTTCCTCCTTGCCGCCGGCATCCGTTCGGACGCATCATTGTTTTATGGCTTCCCATTCTCACGACGACATCGAGGTGCGCTTCGCTCATGCGGTGCTGCCGGCACGGGCGGTGGAGGAGGACAGCCTTGCCCCGATGGGGCCGGTGACGCGGAAGATCCGGCGGGCGGAGACGGCGCTGCAGCAGCGGGTGGAGTTTGAGGCGCTGGTGTCGCGCATTTCCGGAATGTTTGTGCGGCTGCGGAGTGCGGATCTGGACTGGGGCATTCATGAAGCGTTGCGGGAGATCGGAGAATTCATCCGCGTGGATCACTGCCACGTATGCCGCATTCACAGCGGCGGCGAACTGATGGATCATACGCACACCTGGTCCGCCCGCGGCGGAAGGAAGCCGTGGGAAGGGCGCGTGAATGTGGCGGTGGACCGTGAAATCCCATGGGCGGCACAGCGGCTGCGGCGGCTGGACGGCATCGCGGTTTACAGCGTGGATGCGCTGGAGCCGGAGGCCGCAGTGGATCAGGCCACGTTTCGCCTCCAGGGGATCAAATCGGTGATCTTTGTCCCGATGGCAGTCCAGGGAGAGTTGGTAGGATTTGTCGGGCTGGATTCGACGCGGACTGAGATGCAGTGGACGGACGATGCGATCTCGCTGCTGAAAATCGTGGCGGCAATCATGGGGGACGCCATGGAGCGGCGGGATACGGAGGATGCGCTGCGGCGGGAGAATGCGTTCAGTTATGCACTGTTCAGCGCGGCGGGTGCGGTGCTGATCGTCATGGACACGGACGGGCGCATCATTCGTTTCAATCCCGCGGCGGAGGAAGTATCCGGGCTGACAGCGGCGGAGACGACCGGGCTGTGTCCGTGGGAACTGTTTGTGCCCCGGGATGAACAGGCCGGGGAACGTCGCATCTTCCGGCGCATCGCCGCGGGGGCTCCGCCCAGCGCGCACGAGGGCAATATCATCACCCGCAACGGCGAGCGGCGGGTGATTTCCTGGAGCACGACAAGCATCGCGGCGACCGACGGCAGCGTGGCCTATGTCATTATGAGCGGCATTGACGTGACGGAGACGAAACGTCTGGAAGCAGATGTGCTGAATGTGGCGGAGCAGGAGCAGAGCCGGTTCGGTCACGATCTTCACGACGGCCTGGGGCAGCACCTGACGGGTATCGAATTTATGGCGCACGTGCTCCAGCAGAAGCTGGCGAGCCGGGAGGCGCCGGAGGCGCCGGAGATGGAGGATATCGCGCGGCTGATTCGCGAGGCGATCTCCCAGACGCGGGATCTCGCGCGCGGGCTTTCGCCGGTGGTGCTGCAAAGCAAGGGCCTTGCGGTGGCATTGCAGGATTTGGCGGCCAGTACCACGCGGCACATGCGCGGCATCCGGTGTACTTGTCAGGCTGCGGACAACCTCCCCGTGGTAAATCACGAAACCGCGATCCACCTTTACCGCATCGCGCAGGAGGCGGCGAGCAACGCCGTGAAGCACGGGAAGGCCTCGGAGATTCTCATCTCCATCCGCGAGACGGAGAACCACCTGGAACTGACGATCGAAGACAACGGCCGGGGATTTTCCGAAAACGGCAGCGGCGGCACGGGCGGCATGGGGCTGCGGGTCATGCATTACCGCGCGGGCATCATCGGCGGCACGCTGCACATCTCCCAGCGCCCCGGAGAAGGAGTCAATGTGACCTGCACTCTGGATCTCGCCCGCCGTGCGCAGCGGAATTCGACCGTCGCGACGCAAGGTGCCGGATGACAGGCGAAAATTACCCGCCGCTGATTGCGGTTGGCAGGGCCCGGCAGGCGGCAGTAAATCGAGCGCATGAGCAATGAATCAGTCAAGACAGTGGGCGTCGCGGGCCTCGGCATTATCGGGAGCCGTGTGGCGGCGCACCTGCGCGCCAAAGGATTCAGCGTGCGCGTTTACAACCGCACACCGCGGGAGAATGAGCCGGGCTTCACCGGCTCTGCGGAGGAACTGGCCCGGGAGAGTGATGTGATCCAGGTTTTCGTGCGTGATGTGAAGGCGCTGCGCGAAGTGGTGACGGCCATGTCCCCTGCGCTCACAAAAGGCAAGACGGTGATCAATTCGGCTACGGTGTCGCTGTCGGCGACGAAGGAAGTGGCGAAGCTGGTGAAGAAGACGGGGGCGGATTTTCTTGATGCACCGTTCACCGGGAGCCGCGATGCGGCGGAGAACGGACAGCTCACGTATTATGCGGGCGGCTCCGGGAAAGTGCTGGAGCGGGTGCGCAGCGTGCTGGAGGCGTCCTCGAAGTCCATCCTTCCCACGGGTGAAATCGGCACCGCGACGGTGCTCAAGATTGCCACCAATATGGTGAGTGCCGTCACCGTCCAGGCGCTGGCGGAAGCCCTCGGCGTGGTGGAGTCCGCCGGCGTGCCGCTGGCGATGTTTGAACAGGCGATGGAGCAAAACGCGAACTGCTCCGGCCTCGTCCGCATGAAACTGCCGGCGATGATCCGGCGCGATTTCACACCACACTTTTCTCTGAAGAACATGCTTAAGGATGCCCGCTACGCGCTCGCGCTTGCCGGCCAGGGCAACATGGAGGTGCCGGTACTCACGGCCGCCGCGGCCTGTATGGCGGGACTCGAAGCGGCGGGCCGCGGCGATGAGGACTACTCAGTGCTGGCGGAACATTACATCGGCAAAGCCCGGAACGAATGAGCACGGTCCCGGCGGAGTCATGGCAGGATCTGGAATCGCGCGGCGGAGCGGTTGATCTCTCGCGCTGCGTCAAACTCAGACTCACAGGCCCGGATGCGCTGCGTTATCTGAATGGCCAGGTGACCAACGACGTGCGGCGCCTCACGCCGGGCCACTCGATGCCGGCGTGTCTTTGCAATCACAAAGGCCGGCTGGAGGCGCTGGTGCTCATCAGCATGGATCAGACGGGTGCGTATTACATCAGTGCCGATCCTGCCCTTCGCGACATTCTGCCGCCACGGCTGGAGAAGTATCTCATAGCGGACAACGCGGCAGTCGAAGACGTGACGGAGGCCTTCGACCTCGTGCATGTCTTCCCGCCGGCACCGGGCGATATGACATTTTCCGCAAACCGCTGCGGAGTGCCGGGCTCGGATCTCTGGCTGCCACCGGGCGCAGCCGCCGGACTAACATTTACGAATCCCGCCACCCTTGAAACACTGCGCATCGAGCGCGGCATTCCGGCGTGGGAGCCGGAATTGGCCGCAGGCATCCTGCCACCGGAGGCGCGGCTCGATGAGTCGGCGATAGACTATCACAAAGGCTGCTACACCGGCCAGGAGGTCATCAGCCGCCTGCGCAGCGTGGGTCAGGTGAACCGCCGGCTGGAACGCCTCACCGTGCGCGACGGCATGGTGGAGCCCGGTTGGTCCATCGTTGCCGGGAACAAAGACGGCACCTGCACCAGCGCCGGAATCATTACATCGTCCGCCCGGCATCCGGTGCGGGGAGAGGGCATCGCGCTCGGGTATGTAAAGCGCAGCGCCGCCGGTGCCGCGCTGCTCGCCGGACCCACGGGTGCCGCACCCGCCGTCTCTGTGGAAATCAGAAAGTCACTTGACGATGAAGAGCCTTAACCATCCAATGAACCATCCTATGAAGCTGCTCCGCCTCCTCGTTCTGCCCGTCCTCGTGCTCGCCTTTAGTTCGTGCAACACGTTCAACAAGATCACGGACAAGACGATCGGAGTCTTCAAAGGCAAACCGCAACCGGCAAACCCGGAAGTCGAGGCCGTTGAGCCTGTGGTGCCCGCCGCCCAGGCGCACGACACCGCAGTGATGTATGTGGACGTCAACGGATCGAAGCGGAAGGTCGTCATCCAGCTCGATCCCGCGATCGCGCCAAAGGCCGTGGCCAATTTCAAGAAACTGGCGAACACGGGATTTTATAACGGCCTCGCGTTTCACCGTGCCATTGCCGGCTTTCTCGTGCAGACGGGCGATCCGGCCAGCAGAAGCGACAGCAACCGCGATGCATGGGGGCTCAGTGATGTTGGCTACCGGCTCCCGCCGGAGCTTCGCGGCAAACACGTGAAGGGTGCCCTGGCCATGGCTCGCCAGGGACCGATTGATGCCGCAAACAAGTCATCAAGCGGCAGCCAGTTTTATGTGATGCTCCGCAGCGACACGAAACTCGACGGCCGCTACACGGTTTTTGGCCGCGTTATCCAGGGCTTGGAGGCGCTGGAGGCGATCGGGGCCATGACCGTGGATACCAACGACTGCCCGACGCGACGCTTTGAAATCAAGACTCTGCGGCTCGTTCCCGGGGACAGTCCGGAACTGCGCGCGGAAAGCGGCCCCCGCCGCAATACGAAACCGGACCACGAAAAAGGTGCCATTGGACGGTTCTTTGAAAGGATCTGGTGAGCCAGTGAGGCCGGGCGGATGTGCGGATCCATTTCATTCTTCACTTTTCGCCGGACTCGTGCGGAATAGGGCCATCAACCGCCATGAAAACACTCGCCCTCCTTTTCTCTCTCTGTTTCGTCTCCCTGCTGCACGCAGCGGACGACGCTGGCATGGCTCCGCTTTTTCCCAAAGACGGTCTGCCGGAGGGGTGGGCGGTGCGCGACTGGGCGGACGTAAGCAAGCCCGCGGCAGGCGCACCGGCATGGCAGGTGAAGGAAGGAATCCTGACCAGCAGCGGCGACCGCGGTTGCTGGTTTCTCAGTGAGAAGGAATACGCCGACTTCACCCTCGAGTATGAGTTCCGCCTCGGCCCGAAGGGGAACAGCGGTCTGGCGCTGCGCGCGCCTGCACAGGGTGATCCGGCGTTCGACGGCATGGAAATGCAGATGGCGGACTTCCGTTATAATCCGGAGGCGAAACCATCGGAACTCACCGGCGGACTCTATCGCGCCGTAGCTCCATCGGAGCAGGTCTATCAGCCGGAGCAGTGGAATAAAGTGCGTGTCACGCTCAAGGGCAGCCGTATCACCATCGTCATGAACGGCAAAACAATCCAGGACACCGACCTGTCCACCCACACGGAAAAAGTTCTCCGCCACGACGGCAAAGACGCCCCGCCTATCAAGGACCGGCCGAGAAAAGGCCGGATTGGGTTTCAGAATCTCAGCCGTGACGGCGGACAGGTCGAGATCAGAGGCGCGAAGATCAGGGAATCGTAGCCCCAGACATCCTGACATCTGCCTGACGTCCATGCGGTGTTCAGGAAACGGGATGAGCCGCAGGCTCCAGGCGGCGGAGCCGCTTTGGACTGCGGAGACTTGTCTCCGCTTTAGTGTCAGGGGACTTGTCCCGGGGGTGCGCGT
>JANNVM010000516.1:0-3229 GCA_031414455.1 Verrucomicrobiota bacterium | reverse complement strand
GTGGAAGACCGGAACACGTTCGTGCTACGCCGCATCAAGCCGAAAAAGCCGGTGGTTAAAGGGCATACGCCCTTAACTTGACGCGCATGCCCTTCGGGGCAGCCTGTCGGCTGGCTATCTCGCTCCGCTCGGTTCTACTTGCTGCGTCTTGATGAGGATTGGGCTTCGCGTTTGCTGGCACGCTCGCCGCCCACAGCCTGCCTCGCTGCCGGTTCGTGTTCCTATGGTCGCAGGTTTGCCTGCCGCTTCTTTCAGCTCCACCCTCGCGGGCGTCGCCTTGCGGTTCAGCTACGGTTGCTCTCATCAGCTCCGATGTCATCGTTTCATGTTCATTAGTTCAGGCCCATGCCGGGCACACTAGCGCAGGCCTCTGGCCCGCCGTTGCGCAGTGCTTCCAGCCTGCCGCGCGCACGGATCCCGCTGGAGAAGGCAGGCCGGAGGCACTGCGAAACGGCAGCCGGGACGGCTGCGTTACCGCTCATGCGTAAGCCCTGAGCCAGCCGCCGATGGCGTTTGATTCGCCTTTGCGGGACTCGGCTGGCTCCCGCTCGCTGCACCTGAGTCTGGTTAGGCTCCCCGGTTTTTTGGGATTTTGTCCCATGGAGCCACGATCAACCTGGAAACGTCGAATCCGGCTTTTTGCGCGATCTCTCGAAGCGAGACCAGGGTTTCCTGGCTGATCGGCACCTCCCTCGCAAGAATCCAGAGTGATTTACGGTCAGGCACCCCCACCACGGCATACCGGTAATCCTTATCGACGTGGAGGACGCAGTAGTTCGGGCTCTTTGGAAGCGCTGGACCAAAAGCGACCAGCAACCGTCCCGGGGGATTACCATCGGCGAGCGTTGCCTGACCCTCAATTTCCAAAAGCTTCTTTCCTGCCTTGTCGAAGGCCGAATTCTTGACAATGACCTGACCTGCCTTCTCCCCGGCGGAATACTCCGCCATCGCGAGCGTGTCCGCAGGTTGGATCGGCGTGGGGAGCCGTGCAACCTCATACCACTTCCCGAGATAGCGGGCCGGTTGAAAGTCCTGGACGAAGGGAAGCTCCTGCGGGGTAGTCGGAGTGGTGTCCTGTGCCATAACACTCGCCGCCAGCGCAGCCATGAGTGAGAGAAATGTATTGGTGATTACTGATTTCATTTTCGGTTCTTCCTGGAGGGTGCTACGCGCCACGTCTAGCTCATCCACGGCGGAGATGGAAGCCCGAATTCAAACTGGAGCGTTACCCGCCGTTGGATGGAGCGTCTTAGGCGTTTCCGGTCGCATCGGGTAATGGCTCATCCGAGTAAACGCGGGAGGTAACCCACGCAGGAAAGTCGTCGAAAGTGTCCACGGTGTCGGTCGGAATACGCCCCGCCGCGAGATCGTGCAACTCACACCCGTCTGCCCAGCGAACCCGACCAGTCTCGGTGTCGAGATAGACTGCGCCACCATCGCCCCAGTCGTTGACGACGAAGTAGCGGGAGGGAAGGCCGAAGTGCTCGCGGCAGGTGAGAGTGACCGCCACAGCGCCGTCGAGTGTGTCGATGCCGCAGCAGTCTGAATAACCCCACTCCTGAAGCAGCCAGCGGAGCGAGCTGGGCAAACGAAAGCCTAGCCGCGACTCAGCCGCGTCGAGCGAACTCGCTGACTCTGGATGAACACCGTCGAAAAGCTCAGCGTGTTCCTCTACGAATGATTGAAAGCTCGGGAGGTCCATGAAGCTAGGAAGCGCCTAACGCCTCAAGCGCTGGCGGCCTCCGGGCGGGGCAGCGCGTGGAACGCACGGTGAGGATTGGAATTGCGGAAAGTCATGGCAGAAAGGTGAGAGCCCGGAGGCTTGCCAGCCGCGCTCTCGCCCGTTGAGCACCGGTGGATTCTCGAATCATTGCGGAGGCGTGTAGAAAACCTTGGTGCGGTCGTGATCATTGAACTCCCGGACAATTTCGTTCACCCATGGCTTGTCCGCATCAGATGCTTTTAAGGTCAATGGCGTCCGGCGCAGTTTGTCGGGTATGCAGCGTCGGAGGCACTCAAGGCAAGCACGAATGATATTCTCCCTTGGATGACCGAATCTCTCGGGAATTACAAACTTGGTTACGTCTATTGCCAACTCCAGGGCAGCCTTAGGATCTCCGATGTCGCTAGTGCCGAATCTCACTCCACAGACCGAGGCCAGATTGAGGTTCTCGGTAGCCTCCTTTGGATTGTTCGTCGGCGGGACGTTTGGGGCTGAAATCAGACCAATCGATTTAGCCTGCCCGCTATGAGAATACCAATCATGGCAAGTGACCTGAGAAATGGTAATCTCACCGGAGCCGAGACCGTCGAGCGGCTGATACGTAATAGTCAGCGACGACTCGCCTCCCAACAACGCGCCGGTCATGGCGACTAGTACTGCAATGGTGACGGAGAGGTTCATGGTTTAGGCGAACGTCTCAAGCGCTGGCAGCCTCCGGGCGGGGCAGCGCGTGGATCGCAGGGTGGGAGTTGGAATTAAGGTGAATCATCCGAAGAAAGGATAGAGCCCGGAGGCTTGCCAGCCGCGCCTGGTTCGCCCTTGTTCGTACCGCGGTCGAGGAAGTCATGGCTTCTTCAGGGTTCCGTGGAAGTTCCGGGCCTCTCCCCGGGGACGAATCGGCTAACAATCAAGCGCGGACGGCCCCCAGGCGGGGCGGCTGGCTTCCGCAAGCGGCGGCGCCTTCGACTGCCGGTTGCGGCGGAGAAAATCAGCAACAGAACTCCTGCACTTCCCAGCACGCTGGCGGCTATCAAGAACCAGGCAGGGTGCGAATGGGCATACGCTGCCGGGATCCAACTCCCCTTAGAGTCCTGATAAAGCTGGGTGGATGGATCCACTCCCCGACCGAATATCTGGAGGGGCATGATCGCGACGAAAAGAGCCACACAAAGTAAGCTGAGCCCCACGGTGTTGGCGGAGGGTAATATCAGGCTCTTGAGGCGGTGGAGCGTTTTCATCGGGCGAACGACATAAGCGCAGCCGCGCCAGCGAAAAGCGAAACTCACGCTCCAAACTTGGGGGCGTCGGCTGCCGTTTTGTTCGCCTTCGTTGGTGGATTGTGGCTGCTCATGTCTGTGATGATGAGTCTGAGACTACTCGTTCGCGGAAGTCCTGCCACTGCTGAAATGTGTCCCCTGCCTCATCCAACCGGAAGAAGTCGCCGCTCTGGCAGTCCAAGCCTCGCAATCGTAGTGATGAGAGAAGCTGGTCGATCAGTCTCATGGC
>JANNVM010000515.1:0-8729 GCA_031414455.1 Verrucomicrobiota bacterium | reverse complement strand
ATCACCGGAGCGCGCCGCGACCCTCACGAGTCAGATTCAGGCCGAAGGAGCCTCGGACGAAGTGATGCGGATCATCGGCAATGCCTGGGCCAAAACCGATCCCGCCGCCGCCCTCGCCTATGCCGGGAAGCTGTCTCTGTCAGCCCGCGTGGCCTTCACCGGGAGCGCCATGAAGGACTGGGCCAAACAGGATCTCAACGCCGCCGCCGCGTTCGTCGCCGCTCAGACCGACCCCGCCTATCGCAGTCATCTGGCCGGATCACTCATCGAAGCGTGGGCCGCGACCGATGCCGGGGCGGCCTTCGCATGGAGCCAGGAAAACCTCAAAGGCGCCGCGCGGGTGCAGTCCATCGGCAGTGTCGTCAAAGCCCTGGCGGAGCGCAGCCCGGACGATGCCGCGACGATGGTCAACGGGCTGGAATCCGGCGAGATAAAATCCTTCGCCGTCGGTGCGCTCCTCGAATTTCATCTGAAAACCTATGACCCCATCCGGCCCAACCCGGCGGCCCGCGACGCCGCTCTGGCATGGATGGCCACGCTCGACGACAAGGAAGCTGCCCGCCAGGCCTTGGCGAAAAACGCCTGGAAACTCTTCACCAACGCCCCGGAGGCCGCCCGGGCCTTTCTGAGCGGACCCCATGCGGACGTTGCACCACCCGAGGTTTATGGGCTGGCCGCCAGCGGCCTCGCCAAACAGAATCCGGAGAGCGCCTTGCAATGGGCCGCCGCCGTGCCCGCCGAACATCAGAGCACGGCCATGACCTATGTCATGAGCACCTGGCTCAGCACCCAACCGGAAGCCGCCCGCACCCACGTCCTTGCCATGCCGCCCGGCGATCTGCGGACCATGGCCCTGCGTCAGGTCGCAACAAACAACATCCACTCGTCCGATCCCCGCCCACCGGAATGGATGGGCAACCTCCCGCCCGCTGACCGAACGGTGGTGCGGGAAATGATCGACAAAGCCCAGATCCCCGACGCCCGCCGCACCGCTTTGCTCGGAGCCTTGAGGTGAGGCGGCGAAAATCTCCGGCCACTCCACCAGTGCATCAACTGGCTAACTTATGCGCACGCAGGCAATGTACTTCCTCGGGGACAGTCCCACCGCCGGTGTAGAGGTTGGTGGCGTTGCAGGAAACCACTGAGCAGTTAACCGGCTCAGGGCTGGCGACGCCGAATGACCGGCATCAGTGTTTCACGGCCCCAGCTTCTTCAGCACGCCGGCGCGGATGGTCTCGCTCTGGATTTCTGCGGCCCATGCCCGGGCGGCTTGCGGATCGGTGGCGTGGATGCCTTCGGCGAGTGCGGCGGTGGCGAAGTCGCGGGCGGTGTCGCGGGGCAGGGACTGGATCCATGCGGCGGCGGCTTCGAAATCTCCGGCTTCGGTCCAGGCTTTGGCGATGCGGTCGGCGCAGTCAATGCGCTCATCGCTTTCGGCGGGGAGATGCGGAAAATGGGTGGCGGCGGCGGCGGGGTCGTGCAGGGATTCGAGAGCGTTTTCGATAGCGGCACCGCGGAAGGACTCCTGCATTTCCGGCGGCATGACGGCGGTCAGTTGTTCCACATTTTCAGGATTGGCGGCGAAGCGCCGACCGGCGGCAGAGGCGAGTTGCGGACTCCATGCGTCGGTCGGCAGGGCTGCGAGGGCTTTGAGTGCGCCCCCGTCGCGGTCATCGCGCCAACGGCTAAAGACATTTGCCAGAGCACGCTCGCGGGAGTCGGCGCCTGGTGCATCCCGCAGGGCACGCTCCCATGCGGCACCAGGGGATTTCACCGCGCTGGCAGCGGCCCACGCTTCGAAAAACTGCTTCTGCACTTCCGGCGTGGCTGCGGCATACCAGCGGTCGGCGGCCGCCGGGTCGCGGGTGCGCCACGCGGCGATTGCCGTCTGCACGGCATGGGGATCGAGGCGCAATTCCTTCAGCGAAGCGAGCGTCTGCTCCGGCGCTTGCTCCATGAGTCGGGACAATGCCGACTTTTGAGCCTGCATGCGTGCCCAGCCGTGCACCTGATCATCGCGAAGCCACTTCATGAGCGCCTGCGGATCGCGCTCAGCCCATGTCGTCATCGCTCCGTCGAGGGCCACCATCGAGAGGACCGGAAAGCGGCCAACCGCAGCCAGCGCGGCGTGAATGTCCTTCTCCGCCCACACCGCAAAGAGGATGCCGGCGGTCCGTCTGCGCAGGCTGCTGTTCTTCATGCCTGCGACGATCTCCAGCAGCGCAGGGAACTCCGCCAGTGCGGCATCGGCGAATTGCAATTCGGCAGCGAGGGCACCCTCTGCCATTTCGAGTTGCTCCGGCGCAGCGGCGAGGCTGGCAGCAAGGCCGCGGGACGGTGCCCGGCCGCGGTCACCGGCTTCCGGCCCGCCGCGCGCCTGCTTTGTAGAAATTTTCGGTTTTGCAGAACGCGGCAGTTCTTTATCGCCCGCGAGCAGTGTCCGCGAAATGAACTCTCCGGCGAGCCATCCGGCGGCGGCGAAAACGGTGATGCGCAGCAGAGTCTTCATGGCTTTTTGGGGATCATCTCCATGCCGCTGATCTTCTTCGCGGCGGCGATGAAATGCTCCCGCATGGCGGGATCGGGCAGGTCATTTGCCAGGCGTGCGGCGGCGTCAGGATTGGCGTAGCTGAGGACCTGCGCGAGATTGCTGGCGAAGTGCCTGGTGCGCCACGCTTCCGGTCCCGCCAGCCATGCGGCTACTGCGGCATCGGGGTCGTGCACTGCCCACATATTGAGCGTGCTGCAGGCATGGTCCTGCGCCACCACGCGGTCCGGCCACGTCAGCAGCGAAGCCCACGCTTTGTCAGGCTGCCAGTCCTGGAGCACGCCCATGAAGCCGCGGTACCAGTTCGTGCGGTCCGTGGCGTCTTCCACCGTGGCCAGCCAGGCGAACGGCTCCCCGGGGGACGCACCTTGCGCCCAGCCCGTCAGTGCCTGAGTCATGAAAAACGCGCTGTCTCCCTCCGGAGCATGCTGCTGCGCGGCGGCGATCGCGCTCCGGGGATCGGTGCGGGCCAGCGAACGCAGCGCATCCTGACAAGCACGCCGCGCAGACTCTTTGGCCCGGCCGTCGCCTTTCAGGTCCGGTGTGAACCTCTCCAGCGCGTCGGCCGGGTCGGCATCCGCCCACCATGCAAAGACGGCGAACTGCGCGCTCGTGCCAGGCTTGCGATCCTCCATCGCAATGGCGGCGGCGAGCGCTGCCTCGCGGTCGAGCGATGCCCAGCGGCGATAGAGATCATCGCTGACGCGGCGCAACGTGTCCGCGCCCGGCGCATCGGCGAGCCATTCCGCCGCCACGGCACACTCTGCGGCATCCAGCGACTGCACCATGCGGCGCAATTCGAGTTCGCGTTTCAGCCGTTCCGCGCGTGGCGGGAAGCTGCGGATGCCGCGTTCCAGCGCGGCTAGATCCACTGCGGCGTCCGCCGGCGGCGACGCGGTGGCTTTCGGCACAGCCGCGGATGCGCCACCACCGGGCAGCGATGCCACCCCCGGGGCCGGGACAGCAGGCAACGCCCGGGGCCGTGAGGAGGCATGAAGATGCATGCCCACCGGCACGCAGAAGGCCGCGACAGCGGCGGCAAAGGAAACAGCTTTGGCATTCATAAAAGCAATCCACACCGCAGACCCCGCGGAGGAGGGTGATGCGGCAAGTGCTGCCGCAGAGCATTTGGCCGCGACGCCTGCGGGTGCCGCATGGCTCACACGCGGCACCATGCCGGCGGCCAGCGCGGCGGCACTGAGCACCACCCCGCGCCGGCGCAGCATGTGCGCCAGCTTTTCCAGCGCGCGCTCGCCGCGCTTCTGTGCTGCCGAGGGGCTCAACCCGAACTTCCGCGCCACCGCGACCACGCTTTCGCCCTGACAATACCGCGCCAGCACCAAGCCGCGGTCCGTTTCACCAAGCCGGGCGATGGCCTCGTCCAGCAGCGGCAGCGCGTCGCGCCAGGCATCATCGTCATGCCCTGAGCCGGTGTTCTCATCGTATAGTCGTTTCATACGCTCGCGGTGGCGGGATTCGGTGCGCACGCGGTCTGCCGCCGCATGCACTGCGGCAGCGTGCAGCCATGCCGGCAGCGCCTCCGCGCGCCGGATGGAAGCCGCATGTTTCGCCAGCCTGACAAACACGTCCTGCGCCGCCTCCGCCGCCAGATCCGCATCGCCCGCCCGCCGCAGCGCCGCGCCATGCACCAGCCCCGCATAGCGGTCCACCAGCGCACGGAAGGCTGATTCATCGCGCTCGGCAATCCATGCACGCAGGAGTTGGGCATCATCGGGAGGAAACATGACGGTTTGCTCTATTAGGCGCCGCGACCGCCGTGACCACGACAGAAAAATCCACCGGCTGCTGTAATTGGCGATCCAGAGGACACTCGACAGTTTTCCAGGTAACTTCTCTCCCACAGGTAACTTCTCCTCTGCCCATCCGCCGATCTGAGTGAGGCTATCGGCTCACTTCGAGGCGCAAGAAGCGACGGGAGTGATCTGGATCGGGTTGGCGCTGCAGATCGGTGACGATCACGCTGCGCATGCCTCCGCTGCCTGTTTCGACAACACCTGCGCCGGGAATCAGAGCCGCAAAAGTGCCTCCGCCGCTGCTGCGGGCCAATGGCGTCCACGGGCCAGTGAGCACGTCTGCGGCCTGAACTGTCAGGTTCAGGTCCGTCCGATCCGTATGGCGGTCGAACGAAAGTTGCAGGCAGTCGTCTCCGCTTAAACCGATCCGGGGGAGAATCCTTCCGTCTGTGGCCGAGCCCTGGGGATCGCCGCCGAGCGCGTACTCGATCAGATTGACTATTCCATTTCCATTGGGGTCACCCAACGCGTCAGCCTCAGCGTCACCGAGGTTCGTCTGCCGCCATTGATCGAAGGGAGTGAGGTGAAAGGCAGATAACTTTTCGATGAGACCCGAACTGCCGTTAAACTGCCCGCCGGTTGTGCGCCCCCGGGCGCGGATCAGCCCTGCTGCGGGAAGGGTAAGTCCCGTCCGCCGCCAGTCTGGCGTGGTCCCGGCGCGGGTGCCGGCTCCCAGCATTGTCCAGTTCGCACCATCGTCTGTGCTCAGTTCAAAGGTAACTGCTGTCAGGTCCGGACCGGCACCACTGCGGGTCCAGAACACTTCCGACGGGAGATCAACGCTCAGTGAGTTCAAGGCGACGTCATTATAGAGGCGGGCAAAATGCGCTCGCGGGGTGGGCGCGATTGCTCCCAGCGGAACAAGGGAGGTGAACTCCCCGCCGAGCAGGATCTGACCTCCTGGCTCCAGAGCCACGCTGAAAACATTGTAGTTCGCTCCAGGGTTGAAACCCGCCTCCAGCGATCCGTCGGGATGCAGCCGCGCAATGCGCCCCCGCGGTGTCTGGGCGGCTGCACCGTTAGGCTGAAGAGCCGTGAAATCACCGGCCATGATCACCTTCCCGTCCGTCTGCACCGCGAGTGTGCGGACAACTCCGTTGGCGGCGGGATTGAACGCCGTGTCCACCGTTCCGTTGGCATTGACCCGCGCGACGCGATTGCGCGCCACTGCGGTGCCGGTTCCATTGGGTCGCAGCGAAGTGAAATCCCCGCCCAGCAAAACCTTGCCATCCGGCTGCACCGCCACACTATAAACGGTGTTGTCCGCCGAGGGATTGAATCCCGTGTCCAATGTTCCGCTGGCATTGATCCGTGCAATGTAATTGCGCGGCACATTGGCCGCAGAGAGCGTCGTAAAACTGCCTCCCAGCACAATCCTTCCGTCCGGCTGCACGGCGATGCAGCGCAGAGTAAAACCGGCACGGGGATCGAATGCGTCGTCCAGCCTCCCGTCTGCATGGACCCGGGCGATGTACTGGCGCAGGACCGCAGACGGTGCTCCGTTCGGCTGCAATGAGGTGAACTGTCCCCCGAGGAGGATCTTTCCATCGTCCTGAATGGCGATGCAGCGAACAGGAGCATTGGTGCGGGGATCGAATCCCTCATCCAGCGTCCCGTCCGGATTGATCCGCGCAATGTACCGGCGCACGGCAGTCGTCGCTGCGCCATTGGGCTGGAGGGAGCTGAAATAGCCGCCGATCAATATCCTGCGATCCGGTTGAATCGCTACACAATGAACCCGGTCGGTTGGCCCGGGGTCGAACTGCTGGTCCAGAGAGCCGTCGAGGTTGAGCCTTGCGATATAATTGCGCGACACGCCCAGCACTGACGTGAAATCCCCAGCAATGATGACTTTCCCGTCCGGCTGCACTGCCGTCGCATTAACGGCCCTGCTGAGGACTGAAGTGCCCGCGATGCCGGCATCCGGAAGTCCGGGGTCTCCCGCGCCCGGCTCCGTGCCAGTGCCCCGGACACTGAAAGAGAACGGGGTTTTGTCGCTGTCGTTAGTCTTGAATCTCAGAACGGCGGTGACCGGGCCCGCTGTCGCAGGAGCAAACTGCACCGCAAAAGTGGTCAGGCTTCCCTCCATTACGAACGCGGCGGGCTGCGAGGTGACGGCGAAACCGCCATTCGCTCCTTCCACGGCAACGGGCCCGGGGGCGAGGCTGCCCTCTCCGATGTTTCTAATGCTGAATGTGCGTACTGCTGCGCCACCGCGGCTGTTGGTGCTGCCAAAATCAGTGTGGTCGGCGAGTGATGGCGTGAGATCGCCACACTGAATGTCCGTCAAATTGCCGCTCACCGAAATCTCCGGCTCCGCACCGGTGCCCTGAATGGCGAAATGGAAAGGGCTCTCATCGCTGTCGTTGGTGAAGAAACTCAATGTCGCCGTGCGAAGGCCAGGCGTCGCAGGCGTGAAGCTCACTTCGAATCCGGCGGAGCCGCCCCCGGGAATGGATGCCGCAGGCTGCGTGGTAACGGTGAAGTCCGCAGCGTGCTCCCCGCTTACGGTCACACTGCCAGGCGTTAGTCCGGCAACGCCCTCGTTCAAGATGTGGAACCACCGCCGGAGGGCAGGGGCACCGGGACTGGACCTCGCGAAATCTGTAAAATCTCCGGGGACCGGGCTGGTATCCCCGCTCACGATGTTGACGTTGTTGCCGCGCACTGTGACCTCGGGAACAGGATCACCGCCAAGTGTCAAAGTTTGCTCGATCAGACCGGAACTGCCATTGTAGCGCCCCCCGGATGTGCGGCCGCGGACACGCAGGACGGCCTGGGCCGGCAGAGCCAGGCCGGTAATCTGCCAGTTCGCCGAAGTGCCCATTCGGGTGCCTCTTCCGAGCGAACTCCAGCTTGCGCCGTTATCTCTGCTCAGATCGAATGTCGCCGCTGTCAGTTCCGGCCCGGACCCGCTCCGGGTCCACAGCGCCTGCGAGGCATCGGGAGCCGTGAGCACCTGGGAGGCGGCGTCATTGTAGAGGCGGGCGAAGCTATGCCGGGAAACCGGCAGAGGCGCGCTTTTCGGCTGAATTGTCGTGAAGACGCCTCCGAGCAAAATCCTGCCGTCAGCCTGCAGAGCGACACTCTGCACGCTGTCGTCGGTCGAAGCCTCGTAACCGGTATCCAACGATCCGTTCGCATTCATCCGTGCGTGACCCCGGCGACGATAGGCCACATTGAAAGCCGTGAATCTTCCTCCGAGCACTAGCTTTCCGTCGGCCTGCAGAGCCATGCAGTCCATTCCTCCATTCGTGTATGGCACGAAGCTCGTATCCCTCGTGCCGTCCGGGTTGAGGCGTGCCACGTAGTCATCGGAGGATGTCGAACCAGTGCCGGGGTTGATCGCTGTGAAGTTTCCGCCAACCACTACTTTGCCATCCGCCTGCAGCACCATGCTCAGAACTGCGGCGTTCGCCGTGGCATTGAACCCTTCATCCAGCGTGCCGTCCACATTTAACCGCGCCATGCGGACTCGCTCAATGGGCCCGGCAGCACCGGAGGGGTGGAGGGAAGTAAAGTCTCCGCCCAGCAGCAATTTTCCGTCAGGCTGCAGCGCGGTGCAGTGAACGGCGTTGCCTGCCCCGGGATTGAATTCTTCGTCCAGAGTCCCGCCGGCATGAAGCCTCGCAATGCCTATGCGCGCCGCATCGGACACCATGCCGTTTCCGCGCACCGCAGAAAAGGAACCAGCGAGAACAATCCTGCCATCCGGCTGCAAAGCCAGGCTGTGGATGGCACCCGATGCTCCCGCCTCGAAACTCTCATCAAGCGTCCCGTCCGGATTCAGGCGTGCCAGCCGGCTGCGTGCGGTGGAGGCGGCGGCTCCATTGGGCTGAAGCAAGGTGAATTCGCCGCCAATCAGAACTTTTCCATCGTCCTGCAGGGCCACGCAGTGGACGACGCCGTTTCCATGGGGGTCAAAGGTGGTGTCCAGCGTGGCGTCTGCATGGACCCGCGCGATGTAATGGCGCGGCTCATCAAGCATGGCAGTGAAGTCACCGGCGATGATGAACTTCCCGTCCGGCTGTTCCACTGTGGCATGGATGCGGGCTGATTGAGCACCCGAGACCTTCACATCCATAGGATCGAGATCACCTGTAGCGCTTTGCAGAGGCATGACCCAACCAGGCATCAGAGCCAATAATACGGTCGGCATCAGACCCGGGCACGAACCGAAAAGCCCGCGCTTAAAAGTGCGAAGAAGTGAAAGGGGCGAGGGGATTGTGAGCACGGCGTATGGGACTCATTTAAGTTCGATCGGCAGATTTGTCACCTGCGAGGGAATCGGATTTACACCTGTTGGAAAGGGTCTGTGGACAGTTTCTCAGGTAACTTCTCATGCATGGCAATTGGGCGCATCAGCA
>JANNVM010000514.1:0-3014 GCA_031414455.1 Verrucomicrobiota bacterium | reverse complement strand
CCGCTCGACCACCGCTGTATGCTGGAGATTCCTCCACAGCGTGTGGCTGATGCCATGCTCCGCTACTGTCTCAGTCCCGTCATCGCATGAAAATCGTCATCCTCGGAATCCTCATTGGCATTGCCGCCGGAGTCGTCGGCGCTCTCTGCGGCGTCGGCGGCGGCATCTTCATGGTGCCCATGTTCGTCAAGTTCCTCGACCTCACGCAAAAGCAGGCCATCGCCACCTCGCTGGCTGTCATCGTCCTGACTTCGCTTGCCGCCACCATCTCCAATTTCCGCTCCGCCACCCCGCTCATCCAGTGGCCGCTTTTCTGGGCTGCCAGCGCCGGCGCTGTCTTCGTCAGTTATTTCATGGCCGAGAAAATGAAACTCATGGCCGACGACACCCTCACCCGCATCTTCGCCATCGTGCTTGTCAGCGTCGGCGTATGGATGTGGTTTTCTGCCCCGGCCAGGGCTAAAGCCCCCCCGGCGGAAGTAATCAGTAATCAGTAATCAGTGGTCAGTGGTCAGTGGTCAGTGGTCAGTGGTCAGTGGTCAGTGGTCAGTTGCTCACTTCGCCATTCTCGCCCCACTGAATACCGATTACTGAATACCGATTACTTTTCCCCTCATGATCCCAAACGTCCTCGCCGAACGCTACGCCTCTCCCGCAATCACTGCCATCTGGTCACCGGAGGGCAAGATCCGCCTCGAACGTGAACTCTGGATCGCCGTGATGAAAGCCCAGCGCGCGCTCGGTCTCGATATTCCTGCTGAAGCCATCGCCGCCTACGAAAGCGTGAAGGACACGGTCAATGTTGCCGCCATCATGGAACGCGAGCGGGTCACGCGGCACGACGTGAAAGCGCGCATTGATGAGTTCTGCGAACTCGCCGGTCACGAGCACATTCACAAAGGCATGACCAGCCGCGATCTCACGGAGAATGTCGAGCAGTTGCAGATCTTTCGCTCGCTCCAGCAGGTGCTGGTGAAAAGCGTCGCCGTGCTTGTCGCCCTGACAAGGCGCGCGGTCGAGACGCGCGACCTCATCCTCACCGCCCGTACGCACAATGTCGCGGCGCAGACTACGACGTTTGGCAAACGTCTCGCCATGTTCGCCGAAGAACTCCTCGGCGGCCTCACCGCGCTGGAGCACCTCGTCGCCAGCTATCCGGTGCGCGGCATCAAAGGCGCCACCGGAACGCAGCTCGATCAGATCAATCTTTTTGGCGGCGACGCGCAGAAAGTCGCCGCGCTGGAGCAGCAAATCGCGCAGCACCTCGGCCTGCCGTCCGCGTTCACTGCCGTCGGTCAGGTCTATCCCCGCAGTCTGGATTTCCGCGTCGTCAGCGCGCTGTGTGATCTCGCGAGCGGGCCTGGCAGTTTCGCCAAAACCCTGCGTCTTATGGCCGGACACGAACTTGCGAGTGAAGGCTTCGCTCCCGGCCAGACCGGCTCGAGCGCCATGCCTCACAAGATGAACAGCCGCTCCTGCGAGCGCATCAACGGACTCCACGCTATTCTCAAAGGTCACGTCACCATGGCCTCTGCGCTCGCCGGCGATCAGTGGAACGAAGGCGATGTCTCCTGCTCCGTCGTCCGCCGTGTTGTTTTACCTGACGCCTTCTTCGCACTCGATGGTCTGCTCGAAACTTCCCTCGTCGTCCTGCAGCAAATGGAAGTCTATCCGGCCGTCGTGCAGCGCGAGACGCAGCGTTATCTGCCGTTCCTCCTCACGACGACGTTCCTCATGGAGGCCGTAAAGCAGGGCGTTGGCCGCGAGACTGCGCACGAAGTAATCAAAGAGCATGCTGTCAAAGCCGCCCGCGGATTGAAGGACGGCACCCTCACCGAAAACAATCTCCTCGACGCTCTTGCCGCTGATGAGCGCCTCAAGCTCAGCCGCGAGCGCCTCATCGAACTCTTCCATGCCGGTGCCGCCAAAACCGGTGCCGCCGCTGATCAGGTTGACGCCATCGCCGCCACTACCGGCTCATGGCTGAAGAAATACCCCGCCGCTGCGGGAGTGAAGCCGGGGGAGATTCTGTAGTTTATGCCTCCATGCGCCTGATCAAACCTGCGGCACTAACCGCACTCGTGCCCTTTCGTAGTCGGGCGGCCTATGAAGAGGCTGCGACCATTTGTGGACGCCTGAGTGTCCGTAAGCTTACGGCCGTACAACGTGAGTATTTCCAGGAGTTACTTGAATTGGTTGAAGCCTGGGAGGACGATCACGGCGAAGCGGACCGCACACTGCGTGACCTGCGTCTTGCGGCTGCAAGGAATTGAACCGCCGCTCAATACCGGGGCACGTCCGGATCGATCTCCTGCGACCACGCTTCGATGCCGCCAGCCATGCTCCAGGCACGGTGCATCCCGAAGTGCCGCAGAAATCCGGCGGCCTGGGCGCTTCTCATTCCATGGTGGCAGTGAATGACGACACGTTCGTCAGGATCGGTGAAGCGCTGACGTGCGATCTCGGCGAAGCGGGAGAGCGGCATCAGCACCGCTCCTTCAATACGGCAGTGGTTCCATTCATCCTGCTCACGGCAGTCAATGAACGTGAATTCCTCCCCCGCCGCACGCAGCGCCGCCACCGCGGCGGGGGAAATTTCGATTGTGTCTGAGTCAGGCCAAAGGCCGTCTGCTTTCATCGTTGCCTTCGGCTATCTCCACTTCGTTCCGATTCAGCCTTTGTACTTCATACTTTGTATTCCCCGCGGTAGTCGCGGGTGAGGAACTTTGCATCGCCGGTGCCGTCCGCGAAGGCGTTCTTCACGGGGTCCCACTTGAAGGGTTTGCCAAGCAGATAGGCGACATTCATCAGGTGGCACGCAATGGCGGAGGTGCCGCCGACAATTTCGCTGGTGATCGGTTTCTTGCGGCTGCGCATGCAGGTGAGGAAATCGGCGAGGTGGTTGTTGCTCTTGTAGAGTTTCACCTTCGCATCCTTGAGCAGCTCTTTTTCGGCCGTCATATAGGCGCGCTCGACGCTGCCTGCACCTTTCTGGGCGACGACTTTGCCTGCGA
>JANNVM010000513.1:0-8915 GCA_031414455.1 Verrucomicrobiota bacterium | reverse complement strand
CTGATGGACCAGCCGGCGAGACTGATGACCGAGCCGCTGAGATTGCGGAGTTCGATGATGTCAGGGCGCAGTGCGCCAACGGGATAGGCGTTCACGTTGTCAGCGAGCACTTCGTTGATGAGGACCGGCTGGGCATCGGTGCTCACGGTCCATGTGAGCGACTGCGTGGCGGCAGCTTCGCTCTGCCACACGGCGGCGCTGCTCCTGCCGATGGCGCGAATGCTGTGGGTGCCGGCGGCGAGGCCGGTCAGTGTTACCGGGGTGGCGACTGCGGTCTCTGCGCCGAACGGTCCGCCGTCGAGACTGTATTTGTAGTGGGTGATGCCAGGACCTTCGATGGTGAGGACGGCGCTTTGCGCGGGCTGATGCGCGGCCGGTTCGCCGCTGATGCTCGCTCCGGCAGGCGCGATGCTGCCGCGGTCGAGACTGTTGGGGCCGGTGCAGTCGGCGGGGCTGCCGCTTTGCAGAGCGAACATGGTGCTGATATTCGCAGCGGTGATGCCCGTAGTGCCGGCCAGCAGTGGACTGGTGGTGAGATTGTTCGTTCCAGTCACTGGCGCACTGATGGCAGCGGGGAGCATGTTGCGGTGCGCGGTGATAGTCCCGGTGGCGCCGGCTGCGTTTTCAAATACCTGCGGGCAGTCGAAGACGATGTTGCCGTCGAGATACATCCCCAGTGCAGGGGTGAAGCCGGCGCGGGCGGGCTCGTGGAAGTTGCAGGCCGCCGCAGAGCTGCCGGTGGCGCTGCCGGTGTTGTTGATGTTGACGATGGTGTTGTTCGTGACGGTATGGAAACTCCCGCCCGTGGCGACGATGGCATGGTCGCAGTTGTGGAAGAGGTTGCGGACGATAGTTAGTTCCGAAGTGTTTACGCCATCACGTCCGCCGGAGATGGCGTTGGCAGTGTCACCGCCGGCGGTGGTCTGATGGACATTGAGGAAGATGTTGCCTTCGATGTGGGCATCGGTGCCATCAAGGTCGAGCGCATCATCGCTGGCAGCGAGGAAGACGTTGTCGAACACCTGGAGAATGGCGGCTGGCCGCTGGCCGCCGGTGAATTCGATCACGTCATTCAGCCCCGTGGTGCCGCCGAAGGTGTTGCCGCGGAAAATGGCGTAGCCGGCAGCGGGAACACCGGTGCCGTCCACGCACTCGACGCCCGTGGTGGCGGGGAAATTCGTGTATTGCATGGTGAACGAGGAGTTCGCAGTGGCGAAGTATGGCGTGGTGACGCTGACGAAGTCGAGATGATCAAAGAAGCCCGTGCTGTTCGTGAGGCTGAGGGCGGGCGCCGTGCCGGAGCCGTCAATAGTCACCCAGGCGAGGCGCGACTCGACGGATGAGCCGTTGATGTTCACACGGCCCCACTTCGCGGCGACGCCTGGCTCGCGCATAAAACGGATGGGCGCGGTGGCGGTCCCTTCCGCGAGGATGCGGCCCGTGCCGCTGACATTCAGCGCGATGCCGCTTGCGAGATAGACGGTGGTGCCGGGTGCGACCGTGAGCGTCTCGTTGTCTATGGTGAGATTTGCGGTGACGCGATAGGGGCCGCCGGCGGCGGTCCAGGTGGTATTGCCGGCGATACCCGCCACGGCCTGCACCGAGGTGTCATCATACCAAATGTCTATCGTTTGCGTGGCGATGATGGTGTCATTCGGCCCCAGCGCGGAAACCGTCAGGTGATTGAGGCCCGGCAGCAGCGTGACGGTGGCTCCGGCGCTCCATGGAGCGGGGCCGCTGGCGCCTTCGCCGCCGCCAATATTCTGGAAATTGTCGGGGAAAATATCCACGGTTCCGACGCGCACCTTCTGGACCCTGCTGGAGTCCACCGTGCCGGACAGGCCGGAGGTATTTGCGGTCGTGGCTTGCGGATAGCCACTGACGGTGCCGAGGCTCGTGGTGACGGTGAGTGCGGCGGGCGCGGCTCCGGTTACACTGTAGCCGAGCACGGTTTGGAGGATGTGGTTCCGGCGCGAGGTGTTGAAGTTTTTGATGGCATCGCGTTTGGCAACCGGTACGCCGTAGGCTGCGGTGGGACCGGTCCAGTCACCAAGGATGCTGTCCACCTGAGCGTTGAAACCCGATGGCAGAAAGACGGTGTTCAACAAGTCCACAAGCTGCGCCTTAAAGCGCTGATTGAGTACCGGATGCGACATCAGCCACTGCGTCGCCGGAATCGTCTCGCCGCTGCCGAAGCTGCCGTTGAGCTGGTAAATGGTGGCGGTGGGCGACGTGGGGTCGAGGCCGCTGGTGTTGCCGCCGTCGCCCCACACAGTGTCGAAGTCATGAGCCAGCGGAATGAATCGCGGATCCAGCACGCCGCGGTAGAGGCCGTAGTCATCGTTGGCGCCATTGGAAAGGTTCGTCTCGTTGTGATTGATGATCACCTGAAAAGCCTGCCAGCGCAGCCAGTAGTCCGCATTCATCACGGACTCCATTTGGGCGAGGGTGGGATTGGCGCTGGTGAAGACTTTGAAGAGATTGTGGAGGTCATTCCAGTCGTTGAGGTCTTCGTTGGTTTGCTTGATCCAGCCGTCGCCGGAATAGCCGGAGGGTGCCGGCGGCCCGCCGGCGCTTTGTTCGCGCACCGTCCAGTCCTGGTGCGGACGGACTTTCTTGTAGAGATTACCCTGATCGTCCGCGGGGCGCTCTTCATTGAGATATTCGCCGCCGCCGGGCAGGAGATGGATATAATAGCCGCCGCTGAATTGAGAGTTGGAAAGCGCACGGTTGGTGGCGTTAAGACGGACCTGCACCGGCCACGAGCGCTCGTGAATGAGGCCGGCGCATTCCATCATTTTGCTGCCGAGATCCCCAAGGTGCGGGTGCCAGACGTTGAGGTTGGCCTCCGTTTCGTCGCGCCATTTGGTGTCTTTGGGAATATTGAGGCGCCAGTTGTTGACGGAGTTGCCGCGGGAGCCCGCGCCGCGCACCCGGATGCCGCAGCGGTAGCGCACATCAATGTCGGTGCCTTGTTTGCTGATGAAGGTGACGTTCAACTGCGCATCACTGCTGCGGTTCCATCCGCCAAGGTAGAGCGCGACATCCGCGGCGGTGCCCACGAGCCGGTAGATCGGATAGTGATTCGCCCATACTTCTTCGTCCACCTGATAGAAGGCATTGCAGGACTGAATGAGCGAAGTCTGCGCGAGGTTGAGCCCCGCTGCAGGCCATGCGCGCGTCTTCGCCCCGGCGTCGGTCGCTGAAGTGTAGAATTCGATCACCGTGCCATTGGCATGGGCGGGAATGACAGCTCCGAATTCGCCGTCGCCTTCCGTTCCGTCGCCGTGCAAGCCGTCGTCGAACATCGGGACTTGCGCGAAGGCGCCGGGCGAAGCGACGGAGGTGCGCCAGAAAAGCGACACCGCGGGCGGCGTCAGGGATTCATCATTCACATTCACCGTTATGGTCACGGCCTGAGTGCTGGTGGGAATCTGCGGGCGGTGGTCGAGATCCGAGAGCAGCGGTGCGATGTCCGCGGCGGTGACGCTGTTCGCATTTCCGGGCGTGGGATTCGCGGTGCTCGATGTCCAGTTCTGACCGTTCTTGTTGGTGAGCGCGGGATTGATGAGTTCCAGGGAACTGCCCTGAGCGTCGCTGCGGGTGTACCATTCCCAACTGGTCTGACCGCCGATATTGACCTGATAGCGCAGCGCCCAGTCGCCTTCGTCGGAGTATTCCACCTCGTCCACGGTCTCACCGGCGGCTGTCTTGAGGCGGATGGTTTCGCCGCTGTTGCTGAGTTCCCCGGTCCACGGGCCGCGCAGCAGGGCCACCGCGCCGAAGGTGGCGGAGAACTGAGCGGGATTCGCCGCCACGACGAGGTAGCCGCCGCCGGGGATCGTCGTCCCCGCAGGAAGGGTGTAGTTCACGCCGGAGGTGAACTGCCAGCCGCTCATATCGATCGCTCCGGGGTTGCCGTTGTAGATCTCCACAAACTCGTCGCCGGCGCTGAGTGACTGCGGATGATAGTGGATTTCGTTGATGACGAGCTTTGCGAGGTCGATGCCGACGTTGATGGAGACGGTGGCGACCGGTGAGAACAGCGTGCCGTCGGTGGCGCGGTAAGTAAAGGTGACGATGCCGGAAACGCCCGCCGCCGGGATGTAATTGAAGGACCCGTCGGGATTGAGGCCGAGCACGCCGCTGGCCGGTGACGAATTCAGCACTGCGCTGAGCGGCTGGGCATCCGTGTCGCTGTCATTGCCCAGCAGGCCGGTGGCGGCGGGAATGGTGAGCGGGGTATCAATCGCGGTGGCATAGTTGTCGGAAACGGCGGACGGCGCGTCGTTCACTGCGGCGATGTTGAGCGTCACCGTGGCGGCCGTGACGGAATCGCGCGCGCCGTCGAAGGCTTTGTAGGTGAAGGAATCGGGGCCGTTGTAGTTCTGCGCCGGCGTGTAGGTGAAGCCGCCATTCACCGCGAGTGAGAGGGTGCCGTGCGTCACGTTCGTGGTGAGTTGTGCGGTGAGCGGATCGTTCTCGGGATCGATGTCGTTGGCGAGGATCCCGGGGGTGCTGATGCTGAGCTGCGTGTCTTCGGTGGCGGCGTAAGTGTTGGCATTGGAGAGCGGCCGCCCATTTACTTTGATGGTGACGGTGGCCGTGTTGGAGTTCGCGGTTCCGTCGTTGGCGCGATAGGTGAATGTCGCGGTGCCGCTGAACGCCGCGGGCGGCGCGTAGTTGAGGGAACCGTTTGGATTCAGTGTCAGAGTGCCTTGTGCCGGGGGCGTGACGACGGAGGCTGTGAGCGCGGCTCCGGTATCCGCATCGGTATCGTTTGTCAGGACGCCCGGCGCGGAAACGATGAGGGTGACCCCGGGATCCGTGGCGTAGAGTTCGTTCACGGCGACCGGCGCGTCGTTGACGTTCGCGATGTTGATCGTTGCGGTGACGGGTGCGGACGGGCCGCCGGCGTCATTCGCGGTATAGGTAAAAGTGACCGGGCCGGCGACGTTGAGCGCGGGCACATACTGGAAGGAGCCGTTGCTGTTCAAGGTGAGGCTGCCGGTGGCCGGCGGACTGACGAGCACCGCGGTGCGCGGATCGCCGTCGGCGTCGGTGTCATTGGCGAGCACGCCGGCGGCGGCGATCACATTCAGCGTCACTTCCTCGGTGGCCGCGTAGGTATCGGCGATGGCGACGGGGCGAACATTGGGGCCGGGGACGACGGTTAGGTTTACCGTGGCGACGTTGGAGGTGAGCGGGCCGTCGGTGCAGCGGTAGGTGAACGAGTCCGGGCCGACGTAGCCGACTGCCGGCGTGTAGGTGAAGGTGCCGTTCGCATTCAGTGTCAGGGAGCCGTGTGCGGGAATGGTGTTCGTGGAGACGGTGAGCGTGGTGCCGGGATCGGCATCGGTGTCGTTGGCGAGCACGCCGGCGGGCACACTGCGCGTGGCGCGAAGGCGGAGATCCATGGAGATGTCCGAACTGCTGAGCGAGTTCTGGTGCATCTCGACGGCGACGCTGTTGGCGCCCTCCTGGAGGAAGCTCAGCGCGAGGGGAATCTCCGGGGTCGTTAGTTCAGCGCTGCCCGAAGCGAAGGTATCGAAGAGCGCGCCGGCGGGCAGGTTGTCGTTTCGAAAGGCTTCGGCTTCGTTCAGATAAACAGCGCCGGCGTCGTCATACGTCAGTGTCAGTGTCAGGCCGGTGATGTTGGACACGTCGGCAACGGTGAACGCGCGGCGGAAGTAAGTCGTGATGTAGCGGTTGGTGTCGCCGGCGACATAGCCGGGGGTGGGATTGTCCTCCACGACAGTGGATTCATCGCCGTCGCCATAGCCGAGTTGCGCGGCACCGGTTTTCCAGCCGGTTTCGGGAAACGCTGCCGCGATCCAGGCGGTGCCCTGGTCGCTGCCGTCGTCGAGATATTTCCAGTCCGGCGCGGTGAATGGAAGGAGGTCATCCGTGACCGTCGCGGGCACCAGTGCCGCGACGACGAGCGCAGTATTCTGCGGCGTGCTGTAGGTGTCATTGTTCGCCACGGGTGTGGCCCCGACGTCGATAACTTCAATATTCACCGTCACGGAATTAGAGTTCGCGGCACCGTCGCTGGTGCGATACACAAAACTCGCCGTGCCCGAGAATCCGGCAGCGGGAACGAAGGTGAATGATCCGTTCGCATTCAGCGTCAGGGTGCCCTGCGTGACGAGCGGACCGGTCACCACCGCGGCGCTGAGTTGCCCGGGCGTATTGTCAGGATCGGTGTCGTTGGTGAGAACCCCGGCGGCGGCATTTACCGTGAGGGTCTGACCTTCGTTGGTGGAATAGTTCTCCGCTGCGGCCACCGGGGGATCGTTCACCGGACTCACCGTGATGCTGGCGGTCGCGATATTGGAAATTGCCAATGCCGCATCCCCCGCCCGGTAAGTGAAACTGTCAGGGCCGGCGTAGTTCGCGGCCGGTGTGTAGGTAAATCCGCCGTCAGTGGAGAGGCTGAGGGCACCATGCGTGGTGCCCGCAACGAGTTGCGCCGTGACGGCGCCGCCGGTGTCATTGGTGAGGACCGTATTACCGCTGCTGACCTGGGAGATGACAAGATTGTCGAAAAGTACGCGAACCTCCTCGCCGGTGTCGCTCGGACGTGTCGCCACCCCTTCAAGCGAGAGGGTATGCGCGCCGCTGGTTAGGGGGATGTCGAATACAAAGGGACTGGCGGGCCAGCCGGGGTCGTTGTCACCTGTCCCGGCGGGCCCATCGAGATGAATCAGCGAGTTGTTCAGAGCGGTGCCATAATAAGTGCCGTCCACTTTCAAGCGGGCCTCAGCCAGATCGGCCGTTTCCATGCCGCCTGTCATTCGCACTCTTGCGGAGACGGACACGCGCACATTCGCCGCGGCGCTGAGAGAAAAGCTCCTCTGCCAGCCGCCGGACACTCCGGCCCCGGTCCCGGTCCCGCCCCGGATCAGTGCTATTTCAAGGGCCGCCCCGGGATTTCCGATCGTCGTGTTCAACACCCCGTCAGCAGCGCTGGCGCGGGCGGTGACCGGGCCGCCTGGATAGGCAGTGGTGTCGTCAAGATAGGTGAATCCCCCGGTGGCCAGGCCTGACGGAGTAAACCTGACATCAAGGCCGACATCGGTGCTGATCCATGCCCCGCCGGTGTTGCCCTGGTGGAGTTCCACGGAAAAGATATTGTTGCCGGCGACGAGCAGCCCGGCGGGGATGGTGATGGCGTCGGTGGAATAGACGCTTTCATCCGGGAGGGTCACATTGCTGATCGTGTTCGTGGTGAGGGAGCCCCCGGGCACATAATTGGTCGCCGGATCGAAGCGCACGCGATGCACTTCGGTGCCGTTCACGTAGAAGATGGCCGCATCGTCTGCGATGTGCTGGATTTGCCATGCCGTCACGCCGGCGGTAGCCGCATTGAGCGTGAAGGTCTTCCGGAACAGATAGGTAGAGATATTAAACGATGCCCCGCCCACGGAGAAACCCGTCAGCGTATCCGGCGCACCAGGGAAGCCGGTGAT
Organism: Verrucomicrobiota bacterium; assembly: GCA_031414455.1. Lineage (GTDB taxonomy): Bacteria > Verrucomicrobiota > Verrucomicrobiia > Verrucomicrobiales > V1-33 > V1-33. The sequence goes on along the minus strand of JANNVM010000513.1, from coordinate 1,443 downwards.
GCCCCCGCCCTGGAGCGGCATCGCCCCAGTGCCCCACGGCCCGACTGTTGATGTCGCGCTATCGAAAGCCAGCGACTTCCAGTTTCGTGCCGCCCCGTCCACAGGATAGGTATCCGGCGTTTGGCCGTTCTGATTGTTTTTTATCTTATCGAGAAAACTCCAGGTGCCGCTGGCCAGGACATTCGCCGCCGGTTCAAAGGTTGTCGAAAACAAATCTGCTCCCGTGGTGCTGAGGAGGGCGTCTTCGTTGACGCTGTAGCTGTCATTCACCGCGACGGGCGCGGCAGGAACAAAGGGTGAAACGACAAGGCAAGCGGCGGCTGCCAGCCAGCGGGTGCGGGGCGGTGGGATCATGGTCGGTTGGTTTTTGGTCGGACGGGTCCATTCGGTGACATTTTCGCCATCAGCCGTGAAACACGGATGATTAACAATTCTGCCACCGAAGGCGCGAGTCTCATTATCAGGGAAGTCCCGATTATTGCAATGAGTCCAGTGAGTGTAATTGCATCAGCAATTACCCTATGACAAGATCAGGCTTCGGAATCGCCCGCGAACCTTGGCGAATGAGGGCCGCCGATGGGGCGCACATCGGCGAGACACTCCCCAATGCTGGACGCCCTGGGGGCATTTTCCGGGATGGAAAGTTCATATAGAATGCGGCCGTTCGTTGCGTTGGCCTGCGGTCGCACCGCAAAGCATAAATAAAACTCCATGCAGGGAGCGCTGAAATGTCCGTAAGTTCCCCCTCAAACCATGACTACATCATCTGTCCCTGTTTCTCTGGGTCTCGCCGCCATTCTCGCGGCGGCCGGTTGTTCTTCTGCTGTCGCCGATACCCTCAAGGAGCGGCAGGATAAGGTCTTAGCGGTTATCAGCAAGACCCGACCCGCCGTCGTTTGCATCCAAAGCCGGGGCAAGCTTGGCATGGGCAGCGGCAGCGGCGTGATTGTCTCCGCTGACGGTCTCGTTCTCACTGCGGCGCATGTCGTGGATGCCGCCGGCGGCGACGGCGGGGAAGTGGATGTTGTCCTGCCCGATGGCCGGCAGGTGAAAGGCAAAGTCCTCGGCCGCGATCGTGGCCGCGACTCGGCCATGGTCCAGATCGAGGAAGGCAAGGACTGGCCGTTCGCCGAACCTGCCAAGGCCGACAGCATTGAGCAGGGTGAGTGGTGTCTCCCGATGGGGCACCCTGGTGGATTTGATATTCAGCGCGGCGCTCCTGTGCGCATCGGCCGGCTGTGGATGCCCAACGACAAAGCTTTCTACCGCAGCGACTGCACTGTCCAGGGCGGCGACAGCGGCGGACCGCTCTTTGATCTGGAAAGCCGCGTCATTGGAATTCATTCCAATATTGGAACGGACGTGAAGCTAAACAGTCATGTGCCGATCGGCGTTTTCCATGATGAATGGGAGCGCCTGAAAAAAGGGGAAGTCTGGGGCAAC